>LUYY01000095.1 GCA_001603415.1 Bacteroidales bacterium Bact_07
AGGTTTATCTTTTTTTTCGTACTTCTTAATCTTTTGGGTATAAGCTCATTTGCTCAGGAGAAAAGGAAAAGCCAACAGGAAGCCGATTTTGAGAAATTCAAAAGGGAGCGAGAACAGGACTTCCAGGACTTTAAGCAAAAACGTGAGGCCGAACTCAAAAAGATGGAACAGGACTACCTGGACTACTACAACGAGATGACAGGCCTTAAAAAACACTATGAGGAGAAGAAGGAACCCGAAAAAGCTCAAGCTGTTCAGGAAATTATTGACTACGAAAACACCATAGCCAAAACCCTGGGCTATAAAATACCCGAAAGAATTAAGGAGAAAGCAAAGGATGAAACAACAACCGAAAACCCAATTTCCACTAACGAGGACATAAAAGATGCCAAAGAAAATATTGAAGAAAAAAAAGAACCCGAAACCCCTACTTTAACGCTAAAAGCAGATGTCGGTACCCGCGATGGCATTCCAGTACTAACTCCTGTACCCAAAAGATTGGCTAAAATAACTTCGCCCTTTGGGGTAAGAATTCATCCTACCTTAGGACGGCCCATTAAACATAACGGTGTTGATTTTGGCTCGGGTCGCGGGGCAGAGGTTTTTGCCGCATCGAGCGGAAAGGTGGCTTTGGCTCAGTATAATGGAACCTACGGGAACTACATCATTATTGAGCACAACGATGGAACCAGTTCGGTTTATGCTCATTTGGAGAGAATTACAACTACCAAGGGTAGCCCTGTAAGAAAGGGCGAGGTAATTGGATATACTGGCAGTACCGGACGAAGCACAGGACCTCACCTTCACTACGAGGTGCGCATAAAGGGGATCCCTGTCGATCCCAAGGGATATTTTATTGAAGCAAAGTAATTGGCTAAAACCGCCAGCTCATAAACATCAATAATCTATACATCAAACACTAACTTATTTTCCTATTTTTGCAAAAAAATTGCAAATGCTAAAACGCGAGGAAATTGAGGTAATGGCTCCGGCAGGCAATTTTGAGTCGCTCATGGCAGCCATACAGGGAGGGGCAAATTCGGTTTACTTTGGGGTTGGGAACCTTAACATGCGCGCTAAATCGTCAATCAATTTTACTGTTGACGATTTGCCAGAGGTAGTTCGCCTTTGCAAAAAGCATAATGTAAAAACCTATCTTACCGTAAATACCGTAATTTACGATACCGATATTCCCTACATGCGCGAAATTATTGATACTGCGGCAAATGTTGGGGTAAGTGCACTTATTGTTTCCGACCAGGCAGCCATGCTTTACGCTCGACAGAAGGGAATGGAGGTTCATATTTCAACACAACTAAATATAAGCAATACCGAGGCTCTTCGTTTCTACTCGCAATGGGCCGATGTTGTTGTGCTTGCCCGTGAACTTAATCTCGATCAGGTTAAAACCATTTATCAAAACATTCATTCCCTTAATATTACCGGACCAAATGGTAAGCCCATCAAAATTGAACTTTTTGCACATGGGGCGCTCTGCATGGCCATATCGGGTAAATGTTACTTAAGCCTGCACGAGGCTAACTCGTCGGCCAACCGGGGCGCTTGCCTTCAAATCTGTCGCCGCTCTTACACGGTTACCGATAACGAAACGGGTGCACAGCTGGAGATTGACAATGAGTATATCATGTCGCCTAAGGATTTATGCACCATTAACTTCCTTGATAAAATCTTAGATGCGGGTGTTAGAGTTCTTAAAATCGAAGGCCGGGCCCGTGGACCCGAATATGTGAAAACTGTTACCCAATGCTATAACGAGGCTGTTACATCGATTTGCAACGGAACCTACACACCCGATAAGGTTGATAACTGGATGCAGCGCCTTTCCACTGTGTTTAACAGAGGCTTTTGGGATGGTTACTACCTTGGTCGCCGACTGGGAGAATGGAGTAAAGCTTACGGCAATATTGCCACCGAGCGTAAACAGTATGTGGGAAAAATCACCAACTATTTCTCAAAGCTTGGTGTTGCCGAAATTACAGTGGAGGCATCGGAACTCTACCTGAACGACAAAATTTTAATTATCGGCCCAACTACCGGTGTTATTGAATACGAGGTAAAAGAGCTACAGGTAGATGAAAAGCCTGCCGGGTTTTCGCCAAAAGGAGTTAAATGCTCTATCCCTGTCCCTGAAAAGGTTCGTAGGGCCGACAAGCTTTATCGAATTGTAAAAATGCATTCCGAACAGTAAAATAATTGTAAATTAGATGTTTAATTTTAAAGTAAATTGATATGAGTTTCAGCCAACTTTGCAACAAAATTTTTTGGGATTGCACATTGCACTACCATACCATGGATAATGTTGATGCCCAACCTACAATTCCCTACAAGCCGGGAACCATTGAATTCTCCCTATTTACTAAAAACTGGATTGATGCCGTGCAGTGGCACCTTGAGGATATCATCCGCGATCCCAAAATTGACCCGGTAGAAGCGCTAAAAATAAAACGCCGTATCGATAAGTCGAACCAGGATCGTACCGATTTGGTTGAAATGATTGATAGCTATTTCCTGGAAAAATACAAGGACATCAAGCCGCAACCCAATGCTACAATTAACACCGAAAGCCCAGCATGGGCCATTGACCGCCTGTCGATACTGGCTCTCAAAATTTATCACATGGAACAAGAGGTTAAACGAACCGATGTTTCAAAAGAGCATATCGATAACTGCCAAAAGAAACTTAACATTCTGCTTGAGCAAAGGGTCGATTTATCAACCGCAATCGATCAGCTACTCGACGATATTGAGCACGGGCGCAAGTACATGAAGGTTTACAAACAGATGAAAATGTACAACGACCCATCGCTTAATCCTGTTCTTTATGGAGCAAAACAAAAAAGTTAACAGCTACTCCAAAAAACTACTGGTGGTCAGGTTAAGCGCCATTGGCGATGTGGCCATGACCATTCCTGCCATTTGGTCGCTTGTAAAGAACCACCCTGATGTTCAGGTTACATTCGTATCGCAGGGCTTTGCCCGCGATATTGTTAATCAACTTCCCGGAGTACTTTTTGTTGAGGCAAACACAAAAGGCCGACACAAGGGATTAATTGGCATTTGGCGACTGTTTTCCGATCTTCGAAAAATTGACCAGTTCGATGCTCTAGCCGATTTGCACGATGTAATACGCAGCAAGGTTCTTCGCAATCTGTTTTACCTTTCAGGTATAAAAAAGATTGCAGTAATCGATAAGGGGCGCATTGAAAAACGAAAGCTGGTTCGATTGAACAAGAAGCAGCTCGTTCAGCTTAAAACCACACCCGAGCGTTACATGGATACTCTCCGGAGTCTTGGTTATACCATTGACGATGAGTTTGATTACCTTTTCCGGGAGGCTCGCTTACCTGAAAACATTACAATTCATTTAGGATACAAAGATAAACGTTGGATTGGAATAGCTCCTTTTGCCAAGCATAAAGGGAAAATTTACCCTCTCGAAAAAATGGAGCGTGTGGTTGAAATCCTTGCAGGTTCAAAAACTAACAAAATCATTCTTATAGGTGGCGGGGGAAAGGAGCAACAAATACTTGAGACCTGGGAGAAAAAATATCCAAATACCATTTCTATTGCCCGCAAGTATAGTATAATTAATGAGCTAAAAATAATATCGAACCTCGATGTAATGGTTTGCATGGATTCGGCCAATATGCATTTTGCATCGTTGGTAAACACCCCCGTTGTAAGCATTTGGGGAGCTACACATCCCTATGCCGGCTTTTACGGTTGGAAACAAAATCAATCAAATGCAGTTCAAATCGAACTCTACTGCAGGCCATGCTCCATTTATGGTAACAAGCCCTGCTTCAGAAAGGATTACGCTTGTTTAAATCGAATTGAACCCGAAACCATTGTAAATAAAATCAACACTGTAATTGATCGCTTCAATAGAATTTAAAATCAAAATGATAAGTCTATGACCTACGTAACTAAAGAGAAACTATTCAGCAGGGAATGGTTTAAGGCGTATGCCTTAATACTGGCTGGATCGTTCATTCTTGCAGCAGGTTTTGTTCTGTTTATCGACCCACACCGAATTGCACCCGGGGGCGTTTATGGCATTGGTATCATTGTTCACTACCTCACAAAAGGAATGTTTTCATGGGCACCCGATGGTTTACCAATAGGAACCGTAGGCTTGCTGTTAAATATTCCGCTTACCATTATTGGCATAAGAGTATTAGGCCCAATGTTTGGGATTAAAACCGTAGTTGGTTTTGTTCTTTCATCGGTTTTTATTGATGTTTTACACCTCCAGCTTGGCTATGATCCTCTGGTTGACGATATGCTGCTCTCATCAATTTTCGGTGGCGTACTCATTGGATTTGGCTTAGGCCTAATTTTTAAATCAAAAGCTACTTCGGGTGGTTCCGATATCATTGCAATGATTATTGCCAAGTACACCCGCTTACCCTTGGGTCAACTTATGATTTATGTTGACTCAACCATTGTTCTTTTGGCATTGGTGGCTTTTCAGGACTGGAAAATACCCCTATACTCTTGGGTGGTAATATACGTTACCGGAAAAGTAATCGACATGACCATTCAGGGCGTTAGCTACGATAAAGCCCTTTTCATTATCACAGATAAGTACGAGGATGTTAAAAATAAGATAATCCACGATATTGAACGCGGAGGAACTATTATCAATGTACAGGGTATGTACACCGGCCATGATAAAAAAATGATATTTACCAATGTCTCGCGCCGCGAGGTTCACATGCTTAAGGATTACATCCATAAAATTGATCCAAACGCATTTATCACCGTTATTGATGCCAACGAAATTCTTGGAAACGGATTTAAACCGCTAAGCGAGAGTCTATAATTTACCGCCAATGGAAAAGGGATTAGTGTTAAAAAGCACCGGTAGCCATTACAGGGTTCGTTTGGAGAATGGCCAGGTGGTTGAATGTGTACCACGCGGAAAACTTCGCCTAAACGAATTTAAAACCACAAATCCCATAACCGTTGGCGATTGGGTAACCGTTGAGTTAAACCCCAATGGTGTTGGCCTTATAACAGCCATTCAGGAACGAAAAAACTATATCATTCGTAAGGCAACCAATCTTTCGCGCGAGGCCCATATTATTGCTGCCAACATCGATCAGGCCTTACTTGTGGTTACAATTGTTCAACCCGAAACCCAACTGGCTTTTATCGACCGCTACCTTGTTACGGCAGAGGCCTACAGAATCCCAACAGTACTTGTTTTTAATAAAATCGATTTAGTCGATGCTACTTATCAATCTGTTCTCGATAGCTATATCTCAATATACGAATCCATCGGATACAAATGCATAAAGGTTTCGGCAAGAACAGGTTTAAATCTCGATTTACTTAAACAAACACTTCAAGGTAAGGTTAGCTTACTATCGGGTAATTCAGGCGTGGGTAAATCAACCCTAATTAATTGCATTGAGCCTGAATTAAACCTGAAAACCGCTGAAATCTCAAGTGCCCATCTTAAAGGCCGTCATACAACAACATTCAGTGAAATATTTGAATTAAGCTTTGGCGGATTTATAATTGATACTCCCGGAATAAAAAGCTTTGGTTTAGTTGATATTGAAAAAGAAGAACTTTACCATTTCTTTCCCGAGATTTTCAAATTATCCGACAAATGCAAGTACTACAATTGCACCCATATCCATGAGCCCGGTTGTGCTGTTATTGAAGCTGTTGATAGTGGTAAAATCGCTCCATCGCGCTACCTCAGCTACCTCAGCATTTATGATGATGAAAATGAAAAATACCGACCAAAGTTAAAGTAACACATTAATTTATAATTAAATTAAAACTATATATTAATTGGTTATGAAATCACATGAAATTGACTACAAGATTTTTGGCGAATCCATTCAACTGGTTGAGATTGAACTTGATCCGCACGAAACTGTTATAGCCGAAGCAGGGGCTATGGTTTACATGGAAAATGGTATTGAGTTTGAAACAAGGCTTGGCGATGGTTCAAATCCTGGATCGGGATTCCTAGGTAAACTACTTTCCGCAGGTGCACGAGCCATAACAGGCGAATCAATATTTATGACTCACTTCACCAACATGGGCATAGGTAAAAGAAAAGTTGCCTTTTCGGCACCTTACCCCGGCACTGTTGTGCCAATCGATTTGTCAAAGGTAGGGGGTAATCTTATTGTCCAAAAAGACGGGTTCCTTTGTGCGGCGCTTGGTACAAGTATTTCGCTCCATTTCAACCGAAAACTAGGAGCGGGCTTGGTTGGTGGTGAGGGCTTTATCCTGCAACGCCTTTCCGGCGATGGCTTGGCTTTTGTCCATGCCGGTGGTACGGTTATCGAAAAACAACTTAATAACGAAACCCTACGCATCGATACAGGATGTATTGTAGCCTTTGAGCCTACTATTGACTTTGATGTTCAAACCAGCGGTAATCTTAAGAGCATGCTCTTTGGCGGCGAGGGGCTCTTCCTTGCCACCCTATCGGGAACCGGAAAGGTATGGCTGCAATCCATGCCCATTAAGAAATTAATTCAAGCACTTGCTCCATACGGTAAAAATCGTGGAAAGGAAAACAACTCCATACTTGGCAATCTTTTAGAAGAGTAGGCAATGGCTTCAACCATTAGTATTGATCGTTTTATTGAACTAATTGATATTTATCCAGCTATTGATGTTCGCTCGCCCTCGGAATATGCTCGCGGGCATATTCCGGGTGCCTTTAATATTCCTCTTTTTAACGACGAAGAAAGGGCAATTGTTGGTACAAAATACGTTTCCGAAGGACGACAGGAGGCGGTAAGAATTGGCCTGGAGCTGGTTGCTCCTAAGCTCAACCATTTTATTGATACCCTAAACTCAAAGGTCGCCCAAAAAAACATTCTGGTTTACTGTTGGCGAGGAGGAATGCGTAGCGCCAGCATGAGCTGGCTCTTTGGATTGGCCGGTTTTAAACCCTTAACCCTTGAAGGGGGATACAAATCGTTCAGGCGGCATGCTCAAGCCTCTTTTGAAAAAAACTACAAGTTTCTAGTTTTAGGCGGTATGACTGGTTGCGGTAAAACCGAAATACTTAAAAAATTAAAGGAAGCCGGTGAGCAGGTTATCGATTTGGAGGGTTTGGCAAATCATAAAGGCTCTGCATTTGGCTGGATAAATCAACTTCCCCAGCCATCAACTGAGCATTTTGAAAACTTGTTGTTCAATGAGTTGAGGTTGTTAAATCCTATGCAGCCAACTTGGATTGAGGATGAAAGTAAAAGTATTGGTTCTGTTTTTATACCCCAATCTATTTTCAACCAAATGGTTAATAGTCCTACTGTGGTTATTGAAACCGATTTCCAATCCAGAATAGACAGGTTAGTTAACGAATACACCTCATGCGAAAAGCAATATTTAATTGATTCAGTTAAGCGAATTCAAAAGCGATTAGGGCTTGAAAAAGCCCAGCGTTGTATCGATTTAATTCATACGGGTAAGCTGGCTGAAGCCATTGCCATAACCTTGGAATATTACGATAAAACATACAAGTATGGCTTAGATCAAAAGAAAATACCACCAAAGAATTTCGCCTTTGATGGTATTAGCAATACTGTTGATGAATTAATTTCGTACCGTAAAAGTCTTAAATACTGAGCGTTCCCGGATTAATACAGAGTACAGGTATTTTTGCCTTGTTAGCAATAACGTATTGTTCCTGAGCCCCAAAAACAAAGTCGGTTAAATCTATATTAGGCGTTGTCATTACAATTATAAGCTCTGCTTCAATATCGGTAGCCAGGTTTACAATTTCCTCCTGGAAACTTTTACCCTTAGCAGCATTGTGAATTTCCCAATCTAACCCATTCGATTCGATATGCATTTTTGCAAACGACAGGTTGTTGTTAATTTTTTTCTGAACACCCGAATCAAAAGCATTGGGAACAATTACATGAATTTTTGATCCAAACTGTTTAGCAAATCGAATACCCCACTGAATTTTTTCCTTGTCCTCATCCCTGAACTCAACAGGCATAACTATATGGGAAAAATTCCTTCCCATCTCGGGTTCGTCCTGAACAACTAGAAACGGAACCTCGGAGCCAGCAATTACCTTTAATGCCCAACTACCTGTAAGTTTTTGTACGCCTTTAATTCCGTGAGTACCCATTATTACCATTTCAGCATTAATCTCGCTGGCATATTCGCTAATGGTATCAAAAATGTTACCCTCTAATATGTGGGTTTTTACCTCAACGCCATATTCTTTTAATATTCTCTGTTGTTCCTCTTTCATTCTTTGGCTGGCTTCGTCCTCGGAAAGTTTACTCTTGCTAAACAAACCGCCAGTCTGAATTACATGTAACAGGTCAATTTGCATGGGCTCCTTGGCAAGCTTCATGAGCTTCACGGCATGCTTAAGTGCATTCTCAACTACGGGTGTAAAATCCCATGGAATTAAATATTTATTAGTATTTTCTGCCATAACTTTTTCATTTTTATCCTAAAATTGGGTAGATAAATTTACTAAATTTTAATTAAATATCAATATTTAAATTCAATTTTCAACTTTTTCTATCAATAAGTTTGGTTAAAATTTGGTATAGAACCTC
>LUYY01000348.1 GCA_001603415.1 Bacteroidales bacterium Bact_07
ATTCAATCTGTACTCAGTCGAGTACTTTTTACTCAGCGCCATTGTTAATGTTATGCATATACTTGGCTCGTCATCAATTATAAGTATTCGTTTATTCATGTTTTGCCTCCTTAAATGTCAGTGAAATAACCGTTCCTTCATTTATTGTACTTTCAATTTGCATTGTTCCTCCATTTTCCTGAATGAATTGTTTTGATATGGCGAGGCCAAGACCAGTACCACGTTCCTTCGTCGTATAGAAAGGATCCATACAGTTTCTTATAGTTTCTTCACTCATTCCCTCACCTGTGTCCTCTATTTTAATAATCACGCTATCCGAGCATCGATATGCGCTTACATTTATTCCCAGATGCCCGGCATTACACATGTCTTTTTCCCTTCGCCGTTCGACAGCTTCTAAACTGTTTAGCATAATATTAATCAACATTTGCTTAATTTGGTCTCTCACAACATAAATCCACATATCTGGCTGCACTTCAATTGTAAATAATATTTTTGCACTCCTTGCTGCTGTGTTAAGCAAATAGGTACACTCATTGATTAGTTGTGACACCTCTGTGCTGATTTTAGTACCTTTTGACGGTCTTGCATATTCCATAAGGCTTTCAATCAAGCGACTAATCCTGCTTATTTCAATTGGTACATATTCGCTGAAATAATTCCAAAACTGTTGATTGTCTTTCTCGGTCTTAATAAGATCTACAAAGTTCTGAATTCCTGTGAGCGGATTTTTTATTTCATGGGCAATTCCCGCAACCAGTCTTGATAATGCTATGCTTTTTTCCTGCTCTATCATCTCCTGCTTTTGATTTTCTTCCTTGGTTACATCCGAAGCCATAATCAGGAAACCTTCCTTCGAGTCATCAAGGTATGCGTTAGTGATGCTGCATCGGAAAATTCTTCTACCCGCATTTCTAATTCTATATGGAATCAAAATATCGTCCATAGCGGTTAACTTAAAATGGCCTGCTGACGTAAGCAGAGAAGACACCAGGTCTCCGATAACGGGAATTTCCCCAATTTTCACCCCGTTATAGTTTTCCTTAAATGATCCGATCAACTGCCGGGCGGAAGTGTTCATCAAAATCACTTTTCCATCAGGTTCACAAAGGATCATTATGTTTGGAACGCGCTCAAGTATCTGATTTCTCAAGTCACTCTCGTACTGCAGCTGTTGAATGTTTTTTTCCAGTTCCTTTGTCATCTCTGAAACTCTGTGCTTCAATATTTTTCTTACTCTCCAGCTCAGGTAGATATAAACCGCGGCAATAACTCCTACGATAATGGCAACTATAATAATGTTCCTTATAAATGCTTTAACATTAACTTCTCTTTTCGACTTATACCATCTGCTGAGTATCTCTTCATATTTTCCATTAATGCGTATTTTCAGTATTCCGTCATTAACTTCCCTTAAAAGATGATCATCCCCTTTGAGAAGAGCAATCGTATACCCAACCTTACCTACATTTTTGCGAATAACGCTGAACTCTTCTTCAACTCCTTTTTTTGATAACAAAAACGCCATGCAGTCTTCATCGCAAATCATAACCTGTGCCTTGCCTGCAAGAACTCTGTCCAGTGCTTCTTCCTGACTTCCAACAACATAGTACAGAGAAGCTCCCATATTGGCAACTATGGCATAGTTGCTGGTGTTATGTTCGAAAACCGCGGTAAATTTATCCTGTTCGCCGGAATCAATAGCCTTTGCAATATCATACTTCGCCATCATGCACAGATCAGTTGTTACTATCTCGGACGATGTTGCTATTTTAGAGGTATCCCCGTCATAAAATGACGGAAATCCAAGGATTATCTGAACTTCTCTGTTTTCGAGAGCTCTTATGCACTCGTGAATATTTTTCATCGGATAATATATTACATCCTTATAGCCAATCTCTTTTGCGATCTCTTCCAATATATCCACTTCAAGCCCGACTGTAAGTCCATCATCGTTTTCATATGAGTAAAACGGATTTACTTTATAGGCAACTTTTAAAGTATCTTTTGCAGGCAAGCACCACACATTTGTACGTAAAAGCAGTGTAACGATACAGAAAAACATTACGCAAAACGCAGCTTTAAATTTCTTTCTCATGGCTTTCTCCTTTGCTTTGACGAAGGAATCATCATGCTGTCCCGGTATTTGGCGACTGCCCGCCGCGAAACTGATATTCCGCTTTTTTGTAAAAAATCACAAATTTCCTTATCAGTTAATGGA
>LUYY01000096.1 GCA_001603415.1 Bacteroidales bacterium Bact_07
TAAGCAAATATCGTAAATTACAATGCTTTATTGGTTATAACTAAAACATAAATTTGATTAAAAAACGTTATAGTTTCAATAAAATTAAGTGTGATGATGAAATTGAAAATTGGGCTAAAAACAAGTATTTGCGCAGCGATTATTGCAGCGATGTTTATGGGGTGCACAAAGAACATTGAGCCCCTACCCGATACGATTAGCTTAGCCCCATCAATCTCTTTACCGATAGGTGAGGGTGAATTTAATCTATCCAAATCGCTCGAAACACTTGGTGTACCAAATATAAACCTAACCGAAAATGTACCCGACTGGGCAAAACACACATACGTTTACATACAGGACACCTTTGCTATCAACCTGACAGAGGTTTACAAACAATCGGACATAATCAGCTACATCATGATTAGGGTAAACGTGTGGAACGAATTTCCGCTCAAGGGTGATGCGCAGATTTGGATACTTGATGAAGCGCAAAACAAAATAGACTCGCTATTCGCACAGCCTGCCACCGTTCCAGCTGCCGAGCTTTACTCGAACGGGAGTGTGGTTGGAACGAAGTTTGAATCGTATAGGGTAGAACTTGACAAGAACCGAATTGATCTATGGCAAACCGCGCAAAACGCAGTGGTAAAGGCAGGACTATTGGTAACCGAGGAAGGTATTACGGAACAGAATGTCCAATATTTTGACCAGTATAAATTAAGGGTGCAGATGGCAGCCCGTGTCGATTTCAATATTAACAAAAACAAATAGGCCATGCGTTTGCGATTTATCATCCTTACAACACTCATAGTTGCATGGGCATCGACATGGGCACAGCAAAGTAACTCACTTTTTTTCATGCACCGAATTCCCCAGTCGAACCTGATTAACCCAGCCGTTCAAATTGATTGCCCGTTATATGTGGGGGTACCTTTCCTGTCGTCGTTGCATTTGAACCTAAACTCTACGGGGTTCGCCTACAACGATATTGCAAACGGAACGGGAACAATAAATTTTCCAGCATTGGTTTCACAGATGCATAGCTGGGACTACCTCTCCGAGGAACTTCACTACACACCCGTTTCATTCGGATTTATGTACGATAACGACCAGTACTTTAATTTTGCCTGGACTGAGAGGGTTGAGAGCAAACTATTTGTTTCAAAACGCTTAATGTCGCTTTTTGCTAACGGAAACACCCAGTACGTGGGTAATGGATTAATCACATCAAATCCCGGATTAAATAGCTTTTACTACAGGGAATTTGCGTTTGGTTACTCCACAAGGTTACAAAACGACATGCTGGTTGGAGCGCACGCCAAAATACTTTTTGGTCTTGCAGGCCTTTACACAAAAAGGAATTCTGTTGATATTGAGATTGATGCCCTAACCAACAATGTTGATGCACGATGGAGCCCGCAGGTAAATGTGGCCTACCCCTTAGGGGTAACTACCGATGCAACTGGCAATGTTACAGGGGTTTCGGCAGGGGCATTTAGCCCTTTGCCATTCTTCCTTAACTTTAGCAACCCGGGGCTTGCATTCGATTTGGGCTTTGTAAAGCCCAACGATCGCATCACATGGAGTGGTAGCATCTTAGACCTTGGCTTTATATGGTGGCTTAAAAGCACATCGCGCTTTACCAACAACGGTCATTTTGTTTACCGGGGCGCCACTCCGGCCGATTTAGCCAATCCCGATGCCTACATCGATATGCTTGCCGACTCCATTAATAATCAAATCCAGTTCCAGTACTCCTCCAGCAGCTTTGTGTCGTTTTTAAACCCCAAAGCTTACTTTGGAGGCACCTATGCATTTACTCCACAGCTACTTGCCGGAGCGCATTTACGAACCGAATGGTATCCTGGTCGACCCGTTGTTGGATTAACCCTATCGGCTATAGCCATGGCCAAGAAAGGTTCTTCGGTATCGCTTACTTACTCCGTGATGAACGGCTCCTTTATCAATGTTGGAGCCGCCTTTAACCTTGGCGGCGAGAGTTTCCAGTTTTACATGCTCACCGATAACCTGCTTGCCCCATTCTACCCGGAAAAGGTACGAAATGCAAACCTGAGGTTTGGATTTAACCTATTTTGGGGATGTAAGCAAAAAAAGAAGAAACTGAGTATCCCAGCATCAAGCGGTGGCGGTTGCTTCTGGACATGGGGCTTGGACGAAAAGCGGAAACAGCATGGGGTTAAGTAGGCATCGATTGGTAAGCCTTTACCCCAACCATGATACTATGAATATGAAAAAACTATAGGTAACATTATTTTAGAACATACAGCTCAGCTCAGGCTTTATGCCGATAATAAGCATATCGTCAACCTGCTCATGGTCACCCATCCAGTCGTTTATGGCTTTTTCGATACTCTTTCGCTGTTGGTCAATGGGTTTCATGTAGTTGCTCAGAAGCAAGTGTCTAAACCTACGGTATTTGAACTTTTTGCCCTCCGGGCCACCAAACTGATCCACAATACCGTCGGTGAACATGTAAATGGTATCGTTTGGCTGAATGGGTATGTAGTAGCTGCTGAACTGGCTATGACCTAACTCGTTAGCCATCCCCACCGAGTACCTATCGCCACGGATTTCCATTAGTTTTCCTTCGCGTACCAGGAAAAGATTCGAAAACGCCCCTGCAAACTGCAGCATATTGTATTCCTTGTCGATAATACAGAACGACACATCCATGCCATCCTTAACCTTAACACCAGCAGTCTCGAGGTTGCTTGCAGCAAAAGTATTATGAATGGCAACGCTCAAACGATTCAGTATTTCGGCAGCATCGTCAACACCCTCAATATTGGTAATATTTCTTAAAAGTTCTATTCCAATAATCGACATGAAAGCGCCAGGAACGCCATGCCCTGTACAATCGACCACAGCCACAAAGGTTTTATTACGGGTTTCGTTCACCCAGTAAAAATCACCACTAACAATATCCTTGGGCTTAAATATCACAAACGATTCAGGAACCAACTCCTTTAACTTTTCAATCGAAGGCAGCATCGATTCCTGAATGCGCTTGGCATAGTTAATACTATCGGTTATATTTTTATTCTTAAACGCTAATTCGTCCTTTTGGAGCTTAAGCTCTTCGAGCACAGCCTCGCGCTCGTGAAGCAATCGGTTAATTTCTTGGACATGCTTATTCCTCCGAATAGCCCAGACCATAAAGAAAATTACCACTAAAATTATATAACCCCATCTGGCCATTCTCGACCTCCACCAGGGAGCAATAACCTGAATTCTTATTGCTTTATACTCGGTTGTCCAAACCTGATCGCTGTTGGATCCCATAATTTTAAGTTCGTATTCACCCTCGGGCAGGTTAGAGAATGTGATCTTGTTATTATTCCCTAACTCAACCCAGCGGTTATCGAGTCCAGCCAGCTGATAGCGGTACGAATTTTTTTCAGGATGAATAAAATCAAGAGCAGCAATGGTAAAAGTAAGATTACTAAAGTTATCGGGTACCTTTAAATTTTTAAGTTGATAGGGGATTATTTCCTCCAATCCCGCCTTGCTGAATATCTGAATGCGAGTGATACAAACATTGGGAACAACCTTGTTTACTGGAATTGAATCGGGATGGAATAAGTTGACTCCAGCAATACTACCAAAATACATCCATCCCTTGCTATTCTTAAATGAAGCATTAATATTCAGCTCGTTACTAAACAAACCATCAGCGTTATTGTAAACCCTTATCAAATTTGATAATGGATTGAAAAGAACAAGTCCCTTGTTTGTGCTAATCCACAAACGCCCACGTTCATCCTCCTGAATATCGTTTATAAGCCTAATTTTTACATCGGGTAAAATAACCGAATGCAGTTCATTCTTTCCTTTAGGATTGATCCAGAATAAGCCGCTTGTGGTACCAACCCATACTGTTTCGTTCCTGGCAATATAAAGGCATAGAACCTCAAATGGCAGTTTAGTTTTATTGCCATTGAAAGTATAATTATCAACCTTTTTCAAATCGTTTGAAATTCGGCAAAGCCCCGAAACCGTGGCAACCCAAATGTTATCATTTTTATCTGCTGCCACATCGAAAATTTCGTTGCCGGGCAATGCAAGGGAATCGCCTCTCCTGGAGTAAAAGCTAATAAGGCTTCGACCCTTCAGGCAGTGCAATCCCTGGCGTGTAGCCATCCAAACTCTACCCTGTGAATCTTCCGTAATAGAGTAAACCCTGTTATTTTTAAAAATATCGCC
This sequence comes from Bacteroidales bacterium Bact_07, assembly GCA_001603415.1. Taxonomy (GTDB): domain Bacteria; phylum Bacteroidota; class Bacteroidia; order Bacteroidales; family Tenuifilaceae; genus Tenuifilum. Next base: position 4,207 of record LUYY01000096.1, read on the forward strand.
AACATAAACACTGTTGTTCTCAAAGAAATCGACAAAACTCTTTGAATTAGGCCGATACTCATAAACTCCGCTTCGGGTTCCAACTAATACCCTGCCGTTTGGGGTTTGATAAATAGAATGTATAAAATCGTTAGCAATGTAGTTGCTGCCACCTGACCAATAACGCTTGTTTTCGCCCGTTTTGGGATTAAAAATATGCAACCCGCTACCCCATGTTCCTATCCAAATGTAGCCATCGCTACCCTCAATGACCGATGCCACAATGTTATTGGAAAATAAGTTTTTCCCGTTTTCGTCCTTGCTATACCCCCCAATACGCTGTTCAAATGGGTTTACCTTTACCAAGCCTGTTTGGGATCCAATCCACAGTACCCCTGACCTATCGCGAAGCACCGTTGATACATTTATAATTTCAATCGGTAAGTTGTTGCTGTATAGGCTATTGTACTTAACAAAAGTTCCATCGCTACGTAATTTACCCAATCCAAGCAAACTTCCGACCCAAAGCGATGAATCGCTATCGTACCCCAAAAACTGGATACCAGTTGTTAAGGACTTTACAGATGAATTTATAACAGTAAGCGATAGTCTTTTAAACTTTTGTGTTCGGAAATCGAACTCGTTAATGCCCTTATCGGTTCCAACAAGTAATTTGCCATTTAATGCTTCCGTAATAGCATTAACCCTATTGCCCCAAATGGAGTTAGGATTTGATGGATCCTCGGAGTACCTTTTAAAAACCAAGCGTTCCTTGTCAAAGAAAAACAATCCATCTTTAGTCCCCAGCCAAAGACGCTCGCTGGAATCCTCAAAAATTGGTGAAATGTCGGTAACTTGAGGAACGTTAAAGATGTCGTTGTAGTGATTGAATCGGGTAAAATCGTCGGTTGATGGATTATACAGGTGCAAGGCATCGATTGTTTTAACCCAAATTCTATTGCTCCTGTCGCGAAAAACATAGAGTATCATGTTTGATGAAAGCGACTTAGGGTTGCTGGGCTCACTAAGGTAAACCTTTACCTTACCGGTTTTGCGGTTAAACCGGTTAAGACCAATGCGAGTAGCCACCCAAAGGTCACCATTCTCGCCCTCAACCAAATGATTTATGTAGTTATTTGAGAGCGAGAGGCTATCATAAGGATTATTATTGAAAACTGTAAATTCGTAACCATCATAGCGGCATAACCCATCCTGGGTACCAACCCAAAGATATCCCAATGAATCTTGTATTAGGGTATTAACAAACGATTGGGGTAAACCATTATCGGAGCTGAAGAGGGTCACATTTACCTTTTGCGCATGACCAACAACAGCTGCCGCTATAAATACTGCAGCAAGTTTTAAATGAAGTGATATTCTATGAATTCCTATTAGCTCCATGTATTAGGCTAAGATACGAAAAAAATTATTGAATTCGCATAACGGCATCGTCGCCCACATTAAGGTTAATGAATCGGAGCGAGGGCGATTCAATAAATGCTCCAATATCGAGCCAATGCCACATCTGGTCAACACGGTCGATGGTTTCGCTATCCATGGCAACAATATTTGGCCAGAGCCTTGGGAACTTGTCGGCCGGGTAGGCCTTACGGGTTCCATCAACAAGTATTACAGAACTATTCTCAGCATTCTTAACTATTGTAACATCACGTGATGGATCGATATTGCCAGACAAAAACCAAAGCACAAGCGCAAGGTTGTCAACCAGGTTTTCCAAGTCAACCAAAACAACAGCAAAGACACCTTGCAGGTGTGGCAGATTAATCAACTCGTTTTTAAACTGCTGCCATTCAGAAATATCCTTCTTTCTGACTGATACGATAAGAATCGGAATATCTTTTTCCAATAAGTTGATATTGACGGCCACAATTTGCGGAGAGTATGCAGTGATTTGTGCTTGAATATCATCGGCATTAAGTTTGATTTCGATATTTTTAGACTTAAGCGAAGTAGCATCGATAAAAAGTTTACTACCAAAAGCAAACTGATCCGATGAATGGTCGAGCACATCGAGTGGTCCTTTGCCAAAAAATAAATCGGTTTGAGGGTTAACAGCCATACAAATATGGCTTAGCATCTGGTATCCATTGGTAAGGTTGATTGTATTGGGGAAAGCTACAAGTATCTTGTTAAACATCATTTGTCCGGCTCCCCATAAGGCATTCATTACACGGTAGGCTTGTCCCTGAAATTCGTCCCTAATCTTCACCAGAGCAATGTTATGCGCAACGCCCTCGGTAGGCAGAACCATATCGTTAAGTTCAGGTAAAAGGGTTCGTCTAATTGGTTCCAGGAAGATGCGTTCGGTAGCCTTTGCAATGTATGCGTCCTCCATAGGGGGTACACCCACAATGGTAGCCGGGTAAATAGCATTGCTGCGGTGGGTTATACAGGTTACCTTGAAACGGGGGTACCAATCGGCTAAGGAGTAAAAACCGGTATGATCGCCAAAAGGGCCCTCCCATGCAGGCTCATCAGCTGGATCAACGTAACCCTCAATTACAATATCAACATCATCGGGTACCTCAATATCAACAGTTAAGCACTTAACCAGCTTAACGCGTTTCTTACGCAAGAAACCGGCAAGGATGTACTCATCAACATTTTCGGGCATGGGCGCTGTTGCGGCATAGGTGTATGCCGGGTCGCCACCTAGTGTAACCGCAACGGGCATGAGCTTTCCCAAACGTTTATACTCCTCAAAATGTTTGGCTCCGGTTTTATGCTTATGCCAGTGCATGCCGGTATGCACGGAATCAAAAACCTGCATTCGGTACATCCCAACGTTTCGGATACCGGAAATGGGATCGATGGTATGCACCATGGGCAGGGTAACAAACCTGCCACCATCGTGGGGCCAGCATTTAAGAATGGGAAACATAGATAGATCGGGGTTGTAATGGATTACCTGCTGACAGGCTCCTCTACCCGATTTGCCGGTGGGCATCCAGGAAGCAACCTGAGCAAGCTTAGGCAATGCCGAAACCTTTGACCATAAACCACCACGGGGCTTTGTAATCATGGCCATAAGCTGACCAATTTCATCGCGTAGGCCCTCTAAACTACTTGTTTCAAGAGCTAAACAAATACGTTTTTCGGATCCAAAGGCATTGGTCAGCACCGGGAAATTGGTTCCGGTATTCTCAAATAAAAGGGCTTTACCTCCACCAGGCAACTTAGAGTACCTATCGGTTATTTCGGAAATTTCCAAAACTGGGTCAACAAAACGTTTTACCCTTATGAGTTCCCCGTTTTGTTCAAGAATATCGACAAAATGACGAAGCGATTTATAGGCCATGCAGGTACTATTATGCCCTTAAAAATAAAAAAAGGCTTCAGATAATACATCCGAAGCCCTTTAAAAGTTTCAAAAACTAAACTATTTTTTTACGTACTTGAAGTTCTTACCGGGGTAAATGGCTGCATCGCCGAGCATTTCTTCAATACGGATTAGCTGGTTGTATTTAGCAATCCTATCGGATCGCGAAGCCGAACCGGTTTTAATAAGGCCGGTGTTTAATGCAACAGCCAAGTGGGCAATGGTGGTATCCTCGGTTTCGCCTGAACGGTGGCTCATAATTGAAGTCATAGAGTGAACATCGGCAAGGCGAACGGCATTAATGGTTTCGGTAAGTGTACCAATTTGGTTAACCTTGATAAGGATACTATTGGTTACACCCATATCGATACCCTTTTGCAGACGCTCAACATTGGTAACAAACAAGTCGTCGCCAACAAGTTGAATGCGATTGCCAAGGGTTTGGGTCATCAACTTCCATCCATCCCAATCGTCTTCGGCCATGCCATCCTCAATGGAAATGATTGGGTACTTGTCAACCCAATTCTTCCAGTAGTCAACCATTTGAGCGGGGGTTAGCTTTTCGCCGGTTGACTTATGCAGGTGGTAAACCTTTTCCTCGGGGATGTAGTATTCCGACGAAGCGGGGTCGAGAGCAATGTACACATCTTCGCCTGGGCGGTATCCGGCATTTTCAATAGCCTGAAGGATAACAGTGATAGCCTCCTCGTTCGATTTCAGGTTTGGAGCAAAACCACCCTCATCGCCAACATTGGTTGAATATCCAAGCTTTTTGAGTACCGACTTTAGGTTATGGAACACCTCCGCACCCATACGGATAGCCTCAGTAAACGAGTTAGCGCCAACAGGCATAATCATAAATTCCTGGAAGTCGATGCTGTTGTCGGCATGCGAACCGCCATTCAGGATATTCATCATGGGAATGGGTAGGGTGCGTGCATTAACTCCACCAACATAGCGGTAAAGGGGTTGATTGGTAAGCTGAGCAGCAGCGTGAGCAACAGCTAACGATACGCCCAGAATAGCGTTGGCACCGAGATTGCCCTTGTTGGGAGTGCCATCGAGCTTAATCATAGTTTCGTCGATAAGCTGCTGGTCGAGTACGTTCATACCAACTATCTCATCGGCAATAATTGTATTCACATTGTTAACTGCTTTAAGCACGCCCTTACCCAGGTAACGCCCCTTGTCGCCATCGCGAAGTTCAACGGCTTCGTGAACACCGGTTGATGCACCGCTGGGAACAGCAGCACGACCAAAGTATCCACTCTCAGTAATCACATCTACCTCAATGGTAGGATTGCCCCTCGAATCGAGAATTTCACGGGCATGAATGCTAACAATTTGTCCCATAGTTGAATGTTGTTATTTTTAAAAAGTAGGATAAAAAAAGGGATAAAGCTAAAAAGCTCATCCCTAAATTGATATTAAAAAACTGATGTTACTCAGCCTTTTCGTCGGTTGAAGTAGCATTGGTGCTATCCTGATTTTCCGATTTGGGTTCTTCGGTTACTACGCTTGTGGTATCGGTTTCAGCTTTTTTAGCTTTTGATCCCCCCCTTCGGGTTCTCTTAGCGGCTGGCTTAGCTGTTTCCTTAACGTAGGTAGTATTGAAGTCCACCAGTTCAATGATGCACATATCGGCAGCATCGCCAATGCGGGTTCCGGTTTTCAGGATACGGGTGTAACCACCGGGACGTTCTCCGATTTTTTGAGCCACTTCGCGGAACAGTTCAGTCACGGCCTCCTTGTTTTGAAGGTGGCTGAAAACCACACGACGTTGGTGTGTGGAATCGTCCTTGCTACGGGTAATAAGTGGCTCAACATAAGAGCGTAAAGCTTTAGCTTTAGCAACAGTTGTGGTGATACGCTTATGCAGTATCAACGACGATGCCATATTCGATAGCATAGCCTTACGGTGAGCGCTCTTACGGCCTAAATGGTTGAATTTTTTGTTATGTCTCATCGTAATTAATCCTTATCCAATTTATACTTTGATACATCCATGCCAAACGAGAGGTTCAGGCTATCGAGCAAGTCCTCAAGTTCAGTGAGCGATTTTTTACCGAAGTTACGGAACTTGAGAAGGTCGTTCTTATTGTAACGCACCAAATCGCCAAGAGTTTCCACATCAGCAGCCTTGAGGCAGTTCAATGCACGAACTGACAGGTCAAGGTCAACCAGTTTCTGTTTAAGCAGCTGGCGCATGTGCAGGATTTCCTCGTCGAATTCCTCAGTTTCAAACTTATCTTCGGTTTCCAGGGTAATCTTTTCATCGGAGAACAGCATGAAGTGGTAAATCAGAATCTTAGCAGCCTCCTTCAGCGCATCCTTCGGATGAATGGAACCATCGGTACTAATCTCGATGATAAGTTTTTCGTAGTCGGTTTTTTGCTCTACGCGGTAGTTTTCAATAGAGTACTTAACATTACGGATGGGCGTATGAATGGAATCAATAGGGATGATGCCAAACTCGGCATCTTCGGGTTTGTTTTCCTCAGCGGGAACATATCCCCGACCCTTGCTGATGTTAACCTCAATTTCAATTTTAACATCGGGCTCCATTCGGCAGATAACAAGTTCAGGGTTGAGCACCTTGAATCCCGATAGGAAATTCGATAGGTAACCGGCCTTAAACTCGTTCTGACCCGTAATAGTTATGGTAACCTTCTCATTGTCAACACCATCGACTATTCGTTTAAAGCGAACCTGCTTCAGGTTGAGAACTATCTCGGTTACATCTTCCATTACACCGGGTATAGTTGAGAACTCGTGGTCAACGCCACGTATTTTAATCCAGGTAATGGCATAACCTTCGAGAGAAGATAGCAGAATACGCCTTAACGCATTTCCCACCGTGATACCATAGCCTGGCTCAAGAGGACGAAACTCGAATTTACCGAAATTATCGGTAGATTCAAGCATGATAACCTTATCGGGTTTTTGGAATGCCAGTATTGCCATATGGTACAGGTTTTATTACTTAGAGTAAAGTTCAACAATTAATTGCTCCTTGATATTCTCAG
>LUYY01000008.1 GCA_001603415.1 Bacteroidales bacterium Bact_07
TAGGTGGGTTTTCCTGTCTATACAAACAAGATGTTAAGATATTTAATGAGGTTCTATTGACTAAACTAATAAATAAAGGAAGTTAAAAAGGGTATTTGTAGACCATAGATACCCTTTTTAATATAGTAAAACCAATTACGAAGTGAGTTAGATTATTAATCTACCTTGCTGTAAACCAAAGCAAAACCAAATCCTGCAAGTACATCGCTGTAAGGGTAAACCATTACTGAGACTTTAATCATAGGTTCTATAAAAAATTGGTTGTTCAGCCTTAACGATTTTGATAGTGCGCCCTGAACACCCAAAAGGTAAGTATCTTCTCTGTGGTAGTTGTTAATTTGTACATTATCATCGCTGTCTGATGCAAAGCCCCATCCTACATAATAATTGTGATTAATTCCAAATGATAGGTTTATGATCTGGCTTGAGAATTTGTACAATAATGGAACAACCATGTATCTTTCATTTATGTTAAAAATGTAAAGATTGTTGTTTATACTAATTGTGCCATCGTTTTTCCTGATTTGGTAAAATAAACCGGTTTCAAATTGGCTATGTTTGCTTAATGGTATATTAAGTTTTAATCCTACTTCCGGTAATATAGATTCTAAGTGAAAATTTGAACTTATTTCAGCCCCAAATGATAAGTTCTGCGCATCACCCATCTTAAACATTGCCATGAGTGGAATGAATACCATTAATACTTTCTTCATTGTGTTAATTATTAGTTAGTTAAAAAATATTTTTTAAATAATATGTTTAACAAAGTTACAAAAATGTTTAATGTTTTTTATTCACTACTTTCCGATAAAAAAATTCTTATCCTTCACGAGGAAATTAAAGTACCCTCTTTTCTGTGCTTTTACAACAGTTTAACCGCTACGTGGGAATAGGATTACGTTTCGCCATAAGCGATTAAGAGTTGTTTAAAAACCAACCCTAATTTTTGTTCCACATAGAGGATAGATTAAATAAGGATTTTGCTAATTCCTAAAAGCTTTGGCCGGGGCGGTAGTGGTTTTTTTAAAATAAAAAAAGGGGTGTCCAATCTGACACCCCTCATCGGTTGGCTAAAGTTCTATCTCGTTATCGTTTTTATCGAAGAAATGGTACTCCAGAAAATGGTACGACGACATGGGCAATAGGTTGATTATGCAATTAAACTTTATGGCCCACTTAAAATGTTTTGAAATTAAACCCTTTTTGAGGTAAGCTGCAATGTAGGGATGCAGCTTAATGGTGATTGAGCGATACTTTTTGGTGGCACAAATCAACGATAGCTGATTCTCTATTTGCTCGTCGAGCAGAATGGTGGCAGTAACCTTGCCGCTGCCGTTGCAAACCGGGCATTTCTCACTGGTGTCGATATGCATTTCAGGGCGAACCCGTTGGCGGGTAATCTGCATTAACCCGAACTTGGTCAGCGGCAAAATATTGTGCTTGGCGCGGTCGCGGCTCATGAGCTCCTTCATGCGCTCGTACACCATTTGCTTGTTCTCGTTGCTGTGCATGTCGATGAAATCGACCACAATAATACCACCCATATCGCGCAGCCTCAGCTGTCGGGCAATCTCGTCAACTGCAGCAAGGTTTACCTCAAGGGCGTTGGTTTCCTGGTCGTTCGACGATTTGGAGCGGTTACCGCTGTTCACATCAATCACATGCAACGCCTCAGTATGCTCAATAATGAGGTATGCACCACTCTTAATGGAAACGGTACGGCCAAAGAGCGACTTAATTTGCTTTTCTACGCCAAATTGGTCGAATATAGGCACATTACCAGTGTAGAGTTTTACAATCTTTTCCTTTTCGGGTGCAATACTTTCGATATACTCGCGTATTTCTTCGTAAACATTCTCGTCGTTTACGTGAATGCTGTTGAACGATCCATTAAGCATATCCCTCAGGATAGCCGATGTGCGTTTAATCTCGCTTGTCAACAGAGCTGGGTAGCCAGGATTTTTTAGTTTTTCAACGGTGATTTCCCACCGTTTAATTAAGCTGCGCAGTTCAGCATCGAGTACTGCAACTTTTTTGCCCTCGGCGGCGGTACGTACAATAACCCCAAAATTCTTGGGTAAAATACTCTCCATCAGCCTTTTGAGGCGTTTGCGTTCCTCGGGGGATGTAATTTTCTGCGAGATTGATACCTTGTCGTTAAAGGGAACAAGTACGATGTTCCTTCCTGCAAGGGAAATCTCGGAGGTTAGCCTTGGTCCCTTGGTCGAAATGGGTTCCTTGGCAATTTGCACCATTACAGGCTGTCCTGAACTAAGCACATCCGTAATCTTCCCGCCCTTATCGATATCGGGAAGCATGTTGTACTTTGAAATGGGAATGGTTTTGTTTTTTCGCGAGTAGTGATCCTGAACGTACTTCTGGAGTGTTTTGAACTGCGGCCCAAGGTCAAGGTAATGAAGGAAGGCATCTTTTTCGTAGCCCACATCTACAAAAGCTGCATTCAACCCGGGCATGATTTTTTTGACTTTACCGAGATAGATGTCGCCAACCGAGAACTGAACATTGCTTCGCTCCTTGTTGAGCTCTACCAGCTGCTTATTTTCAAGCAGGGCAATCGCAATTTCAGTTTCACGAACATCGATAATTAACTCGGTATTCACCTTTTACGTATTTTGGTTAGCGATTAAACAACGCAACCTAAAGCACCTTGAGGCACTTTAGGTTGCTTATGCTATTATACTGATTAGCAAATGGTTATCTGTTTTTCTTCTTATGGCGATTCTTACGTAGACGTTTTTTACGCTTGTGGGTTGCCATTTTGTGTCTTTTTCTCTTCTTTCCGCTTGGCATTGTGGTAAATTTTGAGTGTTAGTACTAAACTATTTCTTCACGTGGTTCTTAACCTTGTTAACAAACGACTTGGAAGGTTTGAAAGCAGGTATGAAGTGTTCAGGAATAATAATGGTGGTGTTCTTAGAAATGTTACGGGCTGTTTTTTTAGCACGCTTTTTCACAATAAAGCTGCCAAAGCCACGCAGATAAACATTTTTTTCCTTTACCAAGGAATCCTTAACGGCTTCCATGAAAGCCTCAACGGTTTTCTGAACTGCTACTTTCTCGATTCCAGTGCTCTTGGAAATCTCGTTTACGATATCAGCCTTTGTCATTTTTGAAAATCTTTAGTTATCAATAAATTAGACAATTATTCACAAATTTGGATTGCAAATATACAAGTTTTGTATCGATTAATAAAACTGTTAAGATTATTTTTGACAAGAATTTTTTTTCTTTTGATTTGATAGTATGGATTTTAGCTCAATACTTTTCAACTGGTATCTTACTAATGCACGTGATTTGCCTTGGCGCAACACCACTAATCCATACCATATCTGGGTATCGGAAGTGATTCTCCAACAAACAAGAGTGGTGCAGGGCATGTCGTACTACTATCGTTTTATTGAGCGTTTCCCTACCATTCAATCGTTAGCCCAAGCTGATATTGATGATATAATGAAGGTATGGCAAGGCCTTGGTTACTATACAAGGGCCCGTAACCTTAAAGCTGGCGCTAATGAGGTTATGGAACAGTACAATGGTAATTTGCCTAAAACCTACAAGGAACTTTTGCGGATTAAAGGGCTAGGAGCTTACTCGGCTGCCGCCGTTGCCTCTTTTGCCTTTGATGAGGCTGTTCCAGCTGTTGATGGAAACGTTTACCGAATCCTATCCCGAATTTTTGGGATATTCACTCCCATTGATACTAAAACCGGTAAAAAGGAGTTTTTTGCTTTGGCAAACGAACTCATTCCTAAGAATGAACCTGGGCGGTTTAACCAAGCATTAATTGATTTTGGCGCAATGCAGTGTACGCCTAAATCGCCCCGATGCGCCGATTGCCCTTTTGCCGATTACTGTTACGCTTACAAGAACAATCTGATTGCTGCACTTCCGGTTAAGGGTAAAAAGAAACCGCCTATTGACCGATACTTTTACTACTTTATGATTAAGCATAAAGAATATACCTTTATTAAAAGGCGCGAGGAAAAGGATATATGGCATTCGCTTTATGAGTTCCCTATGGTGGAAACAGATGCCAAACTGGGCCATGACCAATTGATTGAACGTATGGCCAGCCTTAACTTTTTATCGGGTTCCACCGTGAAAGTTCTCAATATCTCTCAACCTGTTCGCCATTTATTGAGCCACCGAACTATTTGGGCAACTTTCATTATCCTCGAAATTGATAGCCCTAATTACATCCTTATAAAAGAGTATGTTAGGGTTTCGATTGGAGGTGTTAACGATTACTCGCTTCCAAGGCTCATTGATACATACATGGCCGCTGAACCGGTTATCAAATATTTTTCATCCAAAAAATAATTGTTTTTGAAAAATTTTTTACTTAAATTGTGTAATTGTAAATCAAAACTAAACTTACAGGCATGTCAGTAAACAAAGTTATTCTGGTAGGAAACGTTGGCAAGGACCCCGAAGTCCGTCACCTCGAAGGTGGTGTAACAGTAGCCCGTTTCACTTTAGCAACAAATGAGACTTATACCGATAAATCGGGCAAAAAGGTAACCCAAACTGAATGGCACAACATTGTTGTTTGGCGTGGTTTGGCTGAGATTGCTGAGAAGTATGTTAAAAGTGGTAAACTCCTTTTCGTTGAAGGACGTATACGTAACTCCTCGTATGAGGACAAGGATGGTAACAAACGTTACACCACTGAAATACTTTGCGACAACTTCCGTTTTCTGGGCCCAAACACAAGTCAAGGAGAAAAACCAAGTACCTACAATGGAGCACAAGAAAACAATGCGGTTGCTGCTGAAAGCGACGCTGAAATCCCCCAACCCGACGATGATTTACCATTCTAAAAAACAAGAAACTCCGGGAACCCCGGAGTTTCTTGTTTTTTGGTTACCGAAAACTTACTTTGTAGCTTCCTTAATTATTAGTTGAGCGAGTTCATTGGCTTTATCAGCCGTTTGGGCTTCGGCATAAATACGAATGATAGGCTCAGTGTTTGACTTTCGCATATGAACCCAACCTTCGGCAAAGTCGATTCGTAAACCGTCGATGGTGTTGATTTTTTCGGTTGAGAAATTACCCTTAATTCGTTCTAAAACGACATCGGGATTTAAGCCTTGCTTAAGTTCTAATTTATTTTTTGAGATGAAATAGTTTGGGTATTGTCGGCGAAGCTCTGTGCATTTCATACTGCTTTTGGCAAGGTGCGAAAGGAATAGAGCGATACCAACAAGGGCATCGCGTCCGTAATGAAGTTCAGGGAGTATTACACCGCCATTACCTTCGCCACCAATAATGGCATTCACCTCTTTCATTTTGGCAACCACGTTCACCTCGCCTACAGCTGATGCATAGTATTCCTTGCCGTATTTATGGGTAACATCGCGCAGTGCGGCTGTGCTCGAAAGGTTTGAAACGGTATTGCCCGGGTTTTGGCTAAGTATATAATCGGCACAAGCAACCAGGGTGTACTCCTCACCAAACATGCTGCCATCCTCGTTGATAATGGCAAGCCTATCCACATCAGGGTCAACCACAAAGCCCACATCGGCTTTGTGTTCCTTTATTACCTTTGATATTTGAGTTAAATGCTCGGGTAGCGGTTCGGGATTATGGGGAAAATCGCCAGTGGGGTCGGTGTATAGTTCAACAATATTTTTAACGCCCAAGGCCTTAAGTAAGCGTGGTAACGCTATTCCTCCAGCCGAATTCACACAGTCGATGGCCACCTTAAAGTTAGCCCTACTAATGGCATCAACATCAACGTATTTTAATTTGATGATTTGCTTAATATGCTCGTCAACAAAGGAGTATTCATCGTCAATGGCGCCAAGTTTGTCAACATCGGCAAATGCGAAATTTTCGCTCTCGGCAATTTCAAGAACCTGCCGACCGTCGGTGTCGGACAGAAACTCGCCTTTCTCGTTCAGGAGTTTAAGGGCATTCCATTGACGGGGGTTATGGCTAGCCGTTAGGATAATTCCGCCATCGGTTTTTTCATGGATTACGGCCATTTCAACGGTGGGCGTGGTGGCAAGGCCAAGGTTTAGAACATCAACGCCACATCCCATGAGGGTGCCAACAACAAGGTTGTTAACCATTTCGCCCGATATTCGTGCATCGCGCCCAACTGCAACCCTGCAACGTTTTCCCTTGTTTCGCTGTTGTAGCCACTCGGCGTAAGCCGCGGTAAACCTTACTATATCAATTGGGGTGAGATTTTCACCAACCCTTCCGCCAATAGTACCCCGTATCCCTGATATCGATTTAATGAGAGTCATCTGCTTTTTGATTTAGTTACGCAAAGTTAGAAAAATAGTCGTAGCGCAAATTTCCATCAATCAATTTTATTAAGAATCTGAATTCAGGCGTCAAGAATCAGAATACAGCGGCTAACGTTTAATGATTAACACCCCCTTTTCATCTATCATATGTAAATTTTGAAGGCTTTTAGTGGCAGTAAGGATGTTCATTAAAAAATCATTCCGATTCATTCCGTATTGTTCCGTTTCATTCCCCCTCGTTCTATGCCAATTAAAAAGGAATATTAAATTTTGTTAGACCTTCCAAAATGTATATTTTGTTTTTGTTTAGACTATTAACTATTCCTAACTTTAGCTGTAAAATTGATTAAAGCCATGTACCGTTCAAAATATATCGTTGCTTTTATTTTGTTTCTATTAGCGCCAGGGCTTAATGCCCAAAAGGTGAGCCTGGTTTTAAGCGGAGGTGGCGCAAAGGGTTTGGCTCACATTGGAGTTATTAAAGCACTTGAAGAAAACGGAATACCTATCGATAATGTATCGGGAACCTCAATGGGCGCCATTATTGGTGGGCTTTACGCCATGGGCTATTCGCCCGATGAGATGGTTGAAAAGTTTAAAACCCGCGATTTTTATAATTGGAGTAAAGGGATAATTGACGAATCGCTTAAGTATAACATCAACGATTTCTCTTTAAGTGATGCTGAAAATCTGAGCGTAGGACTCGTGCTAACATCCAAGGGGATTAAACCAAAGGTGGCCTCGAGTTTTATACCTACAGTTGGGATGGATATTGCTTTTGATGAACTCTTTTCGCAGGGAACAGCTGTATCGGGTGGCGATTTTGATAAACTCTTTGTGCCATTCAGGTGTAATGCATCGGATGTGGTTGGGAAAAAGATTGTTTACTTCCGAAAGGGCAATCTTGGGAAAAGCATCCGAACATCAATGACCTTTCCCCTATACTTTAAGCCAATATATGTTGACACCCTTCTACTTTTCGATGGTGGAATTTACAATAACTTCATGTGGCCTGAAGCGTTACAGGAGTTCTCGCCCGATTTTATCATTGGTAGTAAGGTGGCTAATAATTCCCAAAGGCCATCGGACGACGACCCCTTTGAGCAGCTCGAGGCAATGATTGTGGGTATGACCAATTACAATATTCCCGACTCGCTAGGAATAGTAATTGATACCCGGTTAAGTAATGTTAACCTTTTAGATTTTGATAGGGTTGACGAAATTGTTGGAATGGGGTACCAATCAACCTTAAACCTGTTGGATAGCATTAAACTGCGCATTGACCGAAGGGTTCCTCTCGACAGCCTTACTAAAGCCCGCCAACAGTTTCGTGAGAAACTGCCGCCCTTGTACATCTCACAAATCAATGTTTTGGGTTTAAACCCAAAACAGCAAAAGTATATCGATAAGGTGTTGATGAGCAAGTTCAGCATAGTTACTTTCGACCGGTTCAAGGTAAACTACTACCGCTTGATGTCCGATAAGGTGTTTGCTCGTCTTCAGCCCGAATTTGTTTATGACCGAAATAGTGGACTATTTGATGTTAACATGCAAGCCACACTCAATAAGTACCCTAGTCTTGGTTTGGGTTTGAGCCTTTCGTCCGATATAGGCAACGAAGGCTTTTTCTCTGTTACCCACAACTGGCTTACCCGCACATCGAATACCCTTTACGGAAATATCTACTTCGGAAAATTTCATAGCAGCGCAAGGCTTACAGCCATGAAAACATTCCCGTCGCGAATACCTGTATCGCTTGTATCAACTCTTATTGCTAATCGCTATGATTACCATAGCGGTAATCCGGTGCCTTTTTTTGAAGACGTAAAACCTGCCTACGCCATACAGAACGAAACCTTTGCCACGTTGGCCTTGCGTTTTAGCCATACCAGTGCCTTCAATACCTCGGTATTTGCATCGAGTGGTGAAAAGTTAGATGAGTACTACCAAACCGAAAACTACTACTCTTTTGATGTCCCCGATAAAACTCGTTTCCGTTTCATTAAGGGTGGCATTAAGTTGGAAAAGAACACCCTTAACTTTAAACAGTATGCAAATAGGGGGCGGCATCAAGTGCTATCGATATCGACATACTATGGACATGAGATACATAAGCCAGGTACAACTGCTTCGCAACTTTCCGAATACGATGATTACCAGTCGTTTGTAACAGCCTACTTGCATAATGAGAGTTACCATAGGCTCATTGGCCACAGCTTTTGGCTTGGCTTATATTTAGACGGGTACTGGTCGTCGCAACGTAACTTTAATAATTACTGGGCTACAATACTCTCGTTAAACCAGTACTCACCCACGCCCCATTCCCGGGTATTATTCTTAAAGGAATTGCGATCGAGCCAGTATGTTGCTTTGGGTTTAGCCCCTGTTGTTGATTTTGGCAGCAATGTAAGTTTCCGTGTTGATGCTTTTGTTTACCAACCATATAGAGCAATTCTATCCGATAGTAATGGCTTAGCCTATTACGGCAAGACTTTTGCAAGCAGGGAGTATTTGATGTCGGCATCGCTAGTTTATAGTTCACCGGTAGGCCCTGTATCAATATCAGTATCTCATTACCCCAAAAATATGGGCAAGCAATTTTTTATAAACCTAACGTTTGGATACTCGCTATTTAACCCAAGGGTATTCGATAACTAGCGATTTGATTCAAGTAGGTTGCGCATCTTTTGGATGAGTACCTCTATTTGGAAGGGTTTGCTGATATAGTCGTCCATGCCGGCAGCAAGACAGTCTTCCCTATCGCCCATAAGTGCATTAGCTGTGATGGCAATAATTGGGGTGTGCGAGTTTGTGCTCGATTCAATTTCCCTAATTTTTTTAGCTGCAGTGTAACCGTTCATAATGGGCATTTGAACGTCCATCAGTATAATATCGTACTTGCTGGTGCCAAATTTGTCAAGCGCCTCTTTCCCGTTAACGGCAACATCGATGTTTTTCACCAATTTCTTTAGGCTTAGAAAAACTATCTTTTGGTTGATGAGGTTATCCTCAACCAGTAGGACGTTAGCATTTTCAAGTTTGATTTCTGCAGTAGAGCCCTTGCTCACTTTTACAACTGGGGTTTCCTTTACTTCTGTCTTAATGGTGTTTTCTTCAACCGAGGGTTCAGTTATTTCATCTTTAAGGGTTGAAGGAACCTTTAAAAGCCTGATGTTGAAGTTTATTTGTGCATCTTGTGAGGTTAATTTAACGTTGAGTTTGCCCCCATTTTCGCGTATGAGTTTGGCTGCAATTTTCAGGTCGAGCATCTCAATAAAAACCTGATTGCTCAAAGCGGTAGAACCATCGGTAAGGTTGGTTGATGACACACCATCGGCATGGTGAAGGAGTAGCGGAGAGTTTGTTTTGATTTCTGCGTATATGTCAATCCCATCGCCAGCTTCCTGCATCTTATTTAGCTTGATATCCAGAATTACTTTTTGAGTGCTTTTGTTTTTAATGATGTTTTCCACTATGTTAAGGAAGATCTGCTTGATTTTTACAGGATCGCCCAGCATATTCTTTGGCAGTCGTTCATCGTACTTGAACGAAAAGCCAACGGTACCCGATTGGGTTGCAAAAAGCCGAAGAGTATTGTTTACGGTGTTTTGTAGGTCGAAAGGGACAACAATGTCAGCATCTTTGGGGGCCTCGCTAATGGTAAGATCCATCATGCTGTTCAGTGTACTCAGGAGATTATTGGAGGACGCCTGAATGGTGTCGATCAAATCCTTAAGCTTTTCATCCTGAACTTGATTTGATAGGATATTCGAAATGACAACAATATTGTTTAGTGGAGTTCGTATGTCGTGCGATAGCTTGGCTAAATTCTCACTGCGTTTTTTGATTTCGTTTTTATGCTCAATATTCTTTAATTCTAACTCTTGCAGCTGCTTATTTTTAAAGAATGCCAGCAATGCTATGGATGTTAGGTAAAGAATAAAACCTAAACTAATAAAATATCGATTTACATAAAAAACATTGTCGGCAGGTAAACCAAATACAGGCAAGGTAAAAAGAATAACGGTAAGCAATAGTGCAAACACCACTAGGGTTACTGATGCTTTGTTGAATGTTGTTGAGCTGTAAAACATTTGAGGAAGCAACATCATTGCGCCCAGCAGTAAAAGGTTGGTTGAGCCAAGTGGTATGTTTACTAAAACAGATAAGCCAAAAATATATGCTATGCCAAGGCCCAAGTAACTAAAACGGTTTGAACGGAGAAGCATTAGAAGCAAAACAGAAGATAGAAAAAATGTGGTAAAGTTTATGGTTGCAACAGTAATAGATGCTTTAAAAGCTGAGGCAATGCCAAGTGTAAGAAAAATGATGATGGTTGGAATAGCAACTAAGTTCAGCTGAGTAATCTTATCAGCAAAATCTTTTGGACTATTTGAATTGACTCCTAACGATAAAATCCCTATTAGCTTATTGGCAAGTTTCATCTGAATCGATTTTCACTTTAAACAACAACCCAAATATAACAATAATTTAAAATCTATTCCATTTTATGGGTATAAATCTAAAAACATGAATTAAAGTCGGTTATTAAAAAATCAGAATCTCACATGTAAGAGTTTAAGTGTGTTATCTGAATAGTGAATCAACTTGAAAATGCACTTGATAAACTAAGTCGAAA
>LUYY01000349.1 GCA_001603415.1 Bacteroidales bacterium Bact_07
GGATGTTCCCTTATACTCCCCTGTGGTTTTAATAAGGTTTATCATTGTTTCAAATTCACGGATTATCAGCATATCCCTGTATATTCTAAGAAAATCCTCCGTGGAGAAATTCTTTTTTTCTTCTTCAATTGTTCTGTTGTACTGGTTTACGGGAATGCTGTGAAAAGTTATTTCTCCCTTTTGTCTTATAGTATCTGGATTAATAAATTGTGATTTTGGCATTTTTTTGTCCTCCTATCATTCCGCCTCAAACATTGCATCCCTTATGACTTCACAAACAGTGGGATGAGGGAATACAATCTGTTTTATATCCTCAACCCGCATTTCAGTTTCCATCATTAAAGACGCTCCGTATATAATTTCAGACGCATAGCCTCCTATAATATGAAGGCCTAATATGGTCCTGTGCCTTTTATCCAAAATGACCTTAATTATGCCGTCTCCGCCAGCGTTTTCAGCCATATATCTTCCGCTGTATGAAAGAGGAAGCTTCACTATTTCCGCGTCCAATCCCTTTTCTTTGGCACTTTCCTCGGTTTCACCCGCAAACGCGACCTCGGGGCTTGTGTAAATAACGGAAGGTATCGCGTTATAGCGCATTCTGTCACGTTTGCCGAGAATATTGTTTATACATACTTCCGCTTCCCTGTATGCCGTATGGGCAAGCATCATAATACCGTTAACATCCCCGCAGGCGTATATTCCGGCAACATTGGTTTTCATATACTCATCTGTTTTAATTCTGCCGTTTACAACTTCAACTCCAACGGTCTCCAGCCCCAAACCTTTCGTATTAGGCCTTCTTCCGATACTGGCCAATACCTTGTCAGCTATAACTGACTGACGTTCCCCGCCGGTTTCAAATACCACTTCATTTCCGGTGATCCCGGTCACTTTCGCGGACAAACGGAAATCAATACCTTTTTTCTTGTAGTTTTTCAAAAGGATGGCGCTGATTTCTCTGTCTGTCGGCCCGCCGATGTGATCCAGCATCTCAATTACTGTTACCTTGCTGCCTGCGGAATTAAAATATGAAGCCATTTCCATTCCAATAACCCCACCGCCTATTATAGCAAGCCTTTCGGGTACTTCCGGAATATCAAGTATTTCCCGGTTTGTAAGAACAAAACCTTTTTCATATCCTTCATTAAGGCCTGGAATCGGTGGCATTGACGGAACAGAACCTGTAGCTATCAATAACCTTTCTCCCGTATGAACCGTATCCCCAACCGATACCTGAAAGCCGTCGGCTGTCCGTCCGGTAATCACGCCTTCTCCCTGAACAACTGTTACATTATTCTTTTTCATTTTCATTGAAACGCCGGAAACAAGGGCTTTTACCACTCTGTTTTTCCTGTCTGTCACAGCTTTGTGGTCAATCATTACATTTTCCGCAATAACGCCGTATTTCTTTCCCTCTTTTGCATGATCCGCGATCTTCGCGGAGTTTAACAGTGATTTAGATGGTATGCATCCCTCATTAAGACAGACTCCGCCCAACTCTCTCTTTTCAATAAGCAAAACGGAAAGGCCGGCGTGGCCGGCTCGCTCGGCTCCAACATAGCCACCGGGGCCTCCTCCGATAACAATCAGATCATATTTCATCAATACCACTCCTCATTTTGAATATATTATCCCTTAGCCAAAATAACCGTAAAGTTCTCCAGGTACTCCCTAAGGTCCTTTAAAAATCTAGCGGCAGGTGCTCCGTCAACGGCCCTGTGATCAAAAGTAAGAGACAGGGACATTGATAAATACGCTTCTATTTCTCCGTCTTTTTCCCTGAATTTCTTTTCAATGGTATTGACACCAAGAATAGCTGTCTGGGGCGGATTAATAACAGGAGTAAAGGATTCTATCCCTAAAGCGCCCAGGTTTGTAAT
>LUYY01000009.1 GCA_001603415.1 Bacteroidales bacterium Bact_07
CCGCTTTACAAGGTCAACTTCAGCAATTCAAAAAGATATTTTACCATACATAAGGATATTTATAAGCTGGCGCAAGAGTTTGAAGGCATTGAGGATGAATTTGCCGAGAAGATGTATCGATACCTTGAAAAAACAGGCAAGCTTTTCCACGATGTGGAAAACCGAATTGTTCGGCGCAACTTCAACAGCCTGCTTTCCTACGCATTGGGATTGGCCTCAGTACCCTGGGGGCATGCTCCTTTGATGGTTAAATCGATGTGGGATGAGCTTAACCAAAGATTCACCAGCTACGAGGTTAAGGTGATATTCTCGCTGGTGGCATTCTTTTTAGGAGCCACTCCATTCGATACACCTGCTGTTTACTCCATACTAACCTACACAGAACTCAAATACGATGGCTACCACAACGTGCGTGGCGGTATGTATAGAATTGTTGATGGCATTGTTGATATTCTATTAAAGCGAGGCGTAAAATTCCATTACAACACTGAGATTGTTGATGTTAAATTCCGCAATGGACAGGTAACCGATGTAATAGACCAAAACGGGAACCCATGGAGTGCCGACATTTTTGTTATAAATGCCGATGCAGCCTGGTTCAGAGGTGCTATTCTTAAACGCAAAGCTTACAGCGAGCCCAAACTCGATAAAATGAAATGGACACTTGCTCCATTCACCATCTACCTTGGAGTAAAAGGTAAAATTAACGGGCTAAGTGTTCATAACTACTTTTTAGGAACCAACTTTAAGGAATACAGCTCAAAAATCTTTAAAAATCAGGTAAGCCTTCAAAAACCTTACTACTACGTTAACGTTCCTTCCAGAGCCAACCCTGAATTTGCCCCACCAGGCAGCGAGAGCCTTTTCATACTTTGTCCTGTTCCCGATTTACGCTATAAGCCCGATTGGGCCGATAGCCATGAGCTGGCCAGCAATATTTTAACCGACCTTTCGGAAAGAGTCGATTACGATATTGCCAGCAACCTCGACACCCAAATAATTTACAACCCTACCCACTGGCAAAAAATGTTTAACCTTTACAAGGGCAGCGGGCTTGGCCTTGCCCACGATTTAAACCAAATAGCCTACATGCGTCCCCATAACACCGACGAGAAATTTAAAAACCTTTTTTATGTGGGATCGAGCACTATTCCCGGAACGGGCTTGCCAATGGCTGTTATAAGTTCAAAATTAACCACCGAGCAAATTATAAAACGATATGATGGGCGATAGACTCGAACTATATAATAATGTATGTTTAGAGTGTAGCAGGATTACAACCAACCGCTACAGCACAAGTTTTTCCCTAGGGACACGCCTTTTCGATAGGCCTACCCGTGATGCCATTTACGCTATTTACGGTTTTGTGCGCTTTGCCGATGAAATAGTGGACTCATTTCATCAGTTCAATAAGCCTGAACTGCTTGCCCTCTTTAAAGCAGATACCTATAAAGCCATTGAAGAGGGCATCTCGCTGAACCCAATACTGCAAAGCTTTCAGCTTGTGGTTAACCAGTACAGCATAGATAGGCACCTTATAGATGCCTTTCTGCAAAGCATGGAAATGGATCTTAACCCCACAACCTACGATAGGAATAAAATAGGCGAATACATTTACGGTTCGGCTGAAGTGGTTGGACTAATGTGCCTAAACGTTTTTTGCAACGGCGATCAGGTTAAGTATGAAAAACTTTACCAACCAGCCCGAAGACTTAGTGCAGCATTCCAAAAAATCAATTTCTTGCGCGATATAGGCGAGGACTTCAACGATCTTGGCAGGGTTTACTTCCCAAATGTCGATTTCAACAACTTTACTGCGGAACAAAAGCTACAAATTGAAGCCGATATACAATCGGATTTTGATGCCGCACTTTTAGGAATTAAAATGCTGGGTAGCAATTCAAAACTTGGGGTTTTTGTGGCTTACCGTTACTACTTATCGCTGTTTAATAAAATCAAACGGATACCGCCCAACAAATTACTTGGCAAACGTTACCGCATAAGTAATACCAAAAAAATGTTGCTGCTGGCAAGTAGTTGGGCCGGAGTAAAAATAGGTTTGATCTAACCCAACTAATAATTAGTTTGGTAAAAAGTAGCCACCTAATGATTTTTTTGGGGAAACATTAATATTTTCCCTTCAATTAACCCTATGTTTATCAATCTAATTTAGAGTTAACCAAACAGGCTAGCATATATCACTATTATACAAATCTTTTTAAAATCTGTATATCAATAAATTAGAGACTATAATAATAAACCATGCATTTGTAATATTCCTCTTTCGAGACCTGTAGCCTTGCTCTGTTCATAATTCAACTGCAATTGTTAATATTTTTTTTCAAACATCAAGCATTGCTTAGTATTTGTATATCAATACATTAATATTATAAAAAATAATTTAATAACATTTTTTATGATTGAAAATCCCTAAAAGCCTTGCAAGGGTAAACAATGTATTTAACTAATTCTAATATTTGAATATAATTTGCCCATAGAAAATTGGGGCTAAGTAATTTGATGACAACACATTAAACCGAAAAACGATGAATGGTGAACTTGAATTCGAGCGCTTTGACCAAGCGGATTACACCGACGAAGATGAACCTCCAAGTGGTGGTAAGTATGAAAAGTATATAGATTCCGCCAATTTCATAGAGATTAAAAATCAATCCACCAAAACATTCCCTGTAAGTGAAAATACGCGCAATTTTATTCAGGAGTTTTACCCCGGCGTAACTTATGAAGAATGGAATAGTTGGCGTTGGCAACTAAAAAACAGCATCACCTCAATAAAGCAATTAAGCAATTTTATAAAACTCACCCCCGAAGAGATTGAAGCCATTGACAATCCACATCATGCTTTGCCATTGAGAATAACCCCATACTATGCCAGTTTGATAGGCAGGGGCAATGCTTCCGATCCCATTAGGCGTTGTATGGTTCCAACCATAAACGAACTAACGCTCTCCAAAGGGGAATCATCGGATCCATTGGAAGAGGAGCATTTCAGCCCAGTTCCAAACCTGGTACACCGCTACCCCGATAGGGTTTTATTCCTAACCACAGGCTTTTGCTCGGCATACTGCCGATACTGCACCCGCTCACATATGGTGGCAAAGGATAAGTGCCATGTTGGAATTGAAGCATGGCAACCAGCCCTTGAGTATATTAGGAACCACAGCGAGGTTAGAGATGTACTGATATCGGGTGGTGATCCATTAACCATGAGCGATTCGCACATTGAATACCTATTGCGCAACCTCAGAGCAATAAAACATGTTGAGATCATAAGAATTGGTACCAAAGTGCCAGTGGTTTTACCTCAGCGCATAACCCATAACTTGCTGAAAATTCTCAAGCAATACCACCCGCTATACATCAGCATTCACTTTACACACCCCGCCGAACTCAGCCCAGAAACTGCCGAAGCATGCACACGTTTGGTAAATGCTGGAGTACCATTGGGTAGTCAAACCGTTTTGCTCAAAGGTATTAACGATAATATTGATACCATGAAAAGCCTTATGCAAGGGCTGCTTAAAATAAGGGTTCGTCCTTATTACATCTACCAGTGCGACCCCATTCCAGGATCGAATCACTTCAGAACAAAGGTTTCCAAAGGGCTTGAAGTAATAAAAGGCTTGCGAGGCTTTACAACTGGCTACGCCGTTCCAACCTTTGTTATCGACGCCCCTGGTGGTGGCGGTAAAATCCCCTTACTTCCGGAGTACTATCAGGGCGAAGATGATGGTATGGTAATTTTAAAGAATTACGAGGACAAAACTTTCTACTACCCCAACCCAATTGATTAACAACTGATTATTCTGGCATTATGTTGAAAGTGGGATTGACCTACGACTTGCGTAGCGATTATCTTAAGCAAGGGTATTCCGATGAAGAAACAGCCGAATTTGATTCGGAAGAAACAATTGAAGCCCTTGATAATACTCTTACCTCCCTGGGGTACAAAACTCAACGAATAGGCAATATTTTTTCGCTGATCGACAGGGTCAATAAAGGCGAACGATGGGATTTTGTGTTCAACATTTGTGAGGGTATGCATGGAATTGGACGCGAAGCCCAAGTTCCGGCATTACTCGATGCGTATAACATCCCCTATGTTTTTTCCGACCCCATGGTTCTGGCACTTACCCTTCACAAAGGGCAAACCAAACGGGTTGTTAGGGATTGCGGCATTCCTACTGCCGATTTTGCAATTATTGAATCGGTTCAGGATTTACAGCATATCAATTTGCCATATCCCCTTTTTGCAAAACCAGTTGCCGAAGGCACTGGGAAAGGTATCGATGGAAAATCAGTAATTAGCTCGCAATCCGAATTAAAAGTGGTATGCAGCAACTTGCTTAACAAGTTTCGCCAGCCGGTTTTGGTTGAAACATACTTACCTGGCAGAGAGTTTACAGTAGGTATAGTTGGTACTGGCACCAATGCCAAGGCCATTGGCGTGATGGAAATTACTATTACCTCAAAAGCCAAAGAACAAACCTATTCATTCCACACCAAGGAAAACTGGAAGGGAGTTGTAGAATACGCCATGGTATCGGGCGAGGTTGAAAAGATGTGTTCCGACACGGCATTGAATGCATGGCGCTGTTTAGGCTGCCGCGATGGCGGGAGGGTCGACATAAAGATGGATGCAAATGGCATTCCCAACTTTATAGAGGTAAATCCCTTGGCAGGGCTTAATCCCTCGCACTCCGACTTGCCAATGCTCGCCCGTAACAATGGAATCGAATACAGGCAACTTATCAAATTAATAGTAGATTCTGCAATACTCAGGCTAAATGGTAAAGTATGATTCTGAAAAATTTAAAGGGAGTTATTCTATACAACGAACTATCGGCAAACGCTGGCCCCGATGAGGCTGATGTTCTGGATCAGGTAAATGTAGTTGCCGATGCGTTAAACTCATTGGGAATCGAACATACTACTCTGGAATTCTCGCTTAACCTCCAAAAGGTTCAGGATAGATTAATGGCATTGAATCCCGACTTTGTGTTTAACCTTGTAGAATCGGTCAACAATAAAGGGAATCTCATATTCCTTGCGCCTGCCTTACTAAACTCACTATCTATTCCTTACACCGGTGGAACCCTGGAAACCATTTTTCTAACTACCTCTAAAACCCTTACCAAGGAACTCATGGATAAGGCCAACTTGCCCACCCCTTCATGGTATCAGGGAAAAGGTAACTTTATTGCAGAAAGTGGCAGAAAATACATCGTAAAGCCCATTTGGGAAGATGGATCGCTTGGCCTTGACGAGAATTGCGTTTACGATGCAACCGATCCGGCACTTGTAAAGCAAGTTGAAGCCCTAAACTTCAACACCCACTTTGTGGAAGAGTACATCGATGGGCGGGAGTTTAACATATCCATTTTGGCTGGGCCTGAAGGCCCAACTGTACTTCCTCCGGCCGAAATCATTTTCGATAGCTATGCACCCTCTAAGCCCAAGGTAGTTGGTTACAAAGCCAAATGGGACGAAAGTAGCTTTGAGTATTTACACACCCATAGAACCTTTGATTTTCCTGAAAGCGATGGCAAACTACTTAAGCATCTCCAATCGATTTGTATTGATTGCTGGAATGCTTTCAGCATTAATGGTTATGCACGGGTCGATTTCAGGGTTGACCAAAAGGGCAATCCATATATTCTGGAAATAAATGTAAATCCATGCATTTCGCCCGATAGCGGCTTTTATGCCGCTTGCCAAAAGGCATCAATTCCATTTAACGAAGCAGTTAACCGTATAATTAACGACATACCAAAATTTAAGTCGTAAAGCCATGCAGGGACTATCAATCAGAACTGAACCAACACCAATGGACATTGAAATTGTCAGAAACATTGTGAGTTCATCGGGATTTTTTCACGATTACGAGATACCTGTTGCCGTTGAGTTAGTACAGGAAAGGATAGAAAAGGGCGAAGCAAGTGGGTATTTCTTCGTTTTTGCCGATATAAACGGCGAAACCGTATCGTATGCCTGTTTTGGGCCAATACCTTGCACCAAAAGCAGCTACGACCTATACTGGATTGCCACCAGAAATGATTTTAGGGGTAATGGCGTTGGCAAGATTGTTCTGAAAGAAGCGGAAAACCAAATCAAAAAACTTGGCGGTAAAGCCATATACATTGAGACATCGTCGAAACCGCTCTATAAGCCAACCCAGCAATTCTACCTTGGTAATGGCTATACCATTGAAGCCATTCTCAAAGATTTTTACGATGTTAATGATGATAAACTAATATTTACAAAGCGATTTAATTAGTATTTAGCATCATCAACATAAACTAAGCAATTGTTAACCGTATAAAAAGCCCTGCGTTATGCAGGGCTTAATACTTTTATTCGGGAATATCAATCTTTTGAATAGTCATTTCCGATTGCCCTCCATCGGCAGTCATAACAGTAATTCCATAGATATTTGAACCTTTTACCGGTGATGAATCAACAAACTCATTAACCTCGGGTTTAAGACCTTTGAGCTCAACAAAATCGTAATCATTGGTTTTCCTGTAAAGCACAAACCAGTATCCGGCTGGCTGATTTGCGGTGTATTGCCATTTTAGCGTTACCGATTTACTTTGTTTGTTATACCGGGCAGTAAACTGCTTAACCGATTCACGTTTACCGGTGTCGTAAGGCCGAGCCGCTATGGTATTGGCCATCTTGGAAACATTTCCGGAACTATCGACACTTACCAGAGAGTAGTAGTAGGTTGTTTTGGGAACAACCTTCAAATCGACATATTTTCCTAAGCCTGGCTTAAGGCTGTCTATCACGGTCCACTGCGAATCGTTTTCGGTTCGTCGCAGAACACGTTGTATGGCCACATCGGAACTTGGGCTGCAATACCAATTGAGGGTTACCGACTTATCGGTAACCGAAAAATCGGAGATAACAGCCGGGGCGGGCGGATTAGAATCGGGACGGCGCAACCTTAGAATGGGCGACTGCTCCGAATACTGATAGCGGCTATTAACTGCTGCTACCCGGTAGTATATGTTCCGCGACAGGGTATTGAGCGAAATAGAATCGACAAATACTGTGTCGGGATGAATATTTCCTGAAACTGCGATGAACTCATGCGAAGGATCGTTTGCCCTGTAAACTCTATATCCAATAATGTTTTTAGAACTAACGGGTTTCCACGATAGGATTACGCGACCACTTTTATCGATTTTACCAGTAACATCTTGGGGTGGCATTGGAACTGGCGTTTCGGTAAGGGTAGCCAGAACGGGGAATGAAAATCCCAAATTACCGGCAGTATCAACAGCAGCTACCATTAAGTAAGCCTCAAATTCATCGCCTAAATCTACTATATATTCCTTTGCGTTTTTGGCAAGGGGCTTTGCTGTTATAAACCGATAGTTGTTGTTAGCCGAATTGCTTTGCGACACAACAAAACCCTTTAAATCGGATGGTTGGGATTTGTATTCCCAAGTAAGTTTAATTTTTCCGGGAGCAATCTGCTTGGGTTTATTTAGAACGGGTGCTGGTGGCGGGGTAAGATCGCGCGAAAAAGCCTTTATCTCCGATGGGTTACTTAACTCGCCAAATGGTGTTATGCCAACTAAGCGGTAAGAATAAACCTTATAGTTGATTGTTGCGGTATCGATATACAGGATATTCTCGGTTGGCTCCTGGCCACCTCCCTGGGCATAAACAATGGGAACTTGGTTCCTAAGCTTAAAGCTTTTCCCACCATCGTCGGAACGGTAAAGGTAAAAACCAATAAAATCGGAATTTAGGCTATTGGGCCAAACAAGTTGAATGGATCCATCGCCACTTCGAAAATCGAAACCGACCGGAGGATCGACACCTTTGCTTGGCAAGGTTTCAACCATAACGTATGCAGTATCGAATGCCATTTCGCGTGTAGTAGTAGCAACGTAAACCCGGTATATGTATCGCATGTTAACCGACACATCCTTGTCAACATACCTCAGCCCCAATGCATTGGCAGTAATAGGATCGTTATCGGCTGCAAAAAGGGCAAACGAATATCGATTCGAGAGCTCATCGGCTGCGTTGCGTAAATTGATTAAACTATCCGATTTCAAAGGATTAGGCACAAACAGCTTACCATAAAGGGCTTGGGCAGCAATGGCCGAAAATTTATTGTTAGGCCCGGCATACTGCATCCAAGCGTCGAGCGGCATGGGTTTAATGGGTTGCTGCACTACTGCCTTATACGCTTTTGCGGTAATATCCATGCCGTCTTCCACTGTTAGGCGTTCAACCCGGTAACCCAACGTGTTAGCAATTGCCCAACCACCAGCAGCAGTTGGTGCCCAACGTAAAACCACCGAGTCGGAAGTGGCACGGGCTATCAATTTAATTGAAGTATAATTAGAATCCGATTTATCAACCTTTTGCCCAAAACTGTTAAAGTGTATAAGCAACATAAGCATTGCCATAACGCCAATTATCCTATATCTATTTTTATTGGTTTTCATTGCCTCCGATTTTAGAAGTTGATATTATACTGTAAGTTACCGTATATCTCATTATATTGGTTAATTACACCATATCCCCTATAGCTATTATTGGTGATGAAGAAACTCAAGCTGCCAAATTTTTTAAGGCTATACGAGGCGTTGATCCTGAATACCAGTTGGGTGCTTTGATCTTTAACCTTAACCCAGTTCACGCCCAAACTGGCCGATGCATTCAGTCTATCCTTGAAAAATCGCTTTCCAATAGTTTCGCTCACATGAGCAATTTTAGAGCTATATATGTCCATATCGGTCTTATTGCTTAGTACAGTGGTGCTAAACGATAACGAACTTGGCAATGTAAGGATATGGATAAGATTCACCCCGCTCGTTTTCACAGTGTTGAGGTTTTGGGTATAGGCATTCTTGTCAGTTGAGTTCTGGTAATTTACTGTAAGCATAAGGTTGTTGGTGCCACCAAGGGCATTGAACATTAATCGTGGAGTTAAAGTGTATGAGTCAAAAACATTCGATATCCGTAAGGTATCAATTTTATGTCCCGACTCAATTTGGTTTTTACTATATGTACCATCAATGCCAAATATTTTTGTAACCTGATAAGTAGCACTAACCATACCAGTTAACCTACTTGTGGTAGCCAAACGGTTATCGCGCAGGTTATTATAGCGCACACCCAATCGAGCACGCAGCATAAATTTGTTCTGGAATAATCGAATTTTAGGAGAGATGGTGTATTCCAATAAATCGTTTGGCATAAGGGCATAGCCAAGGGTGTTAAAGCCGGGGCCAATCCATCGGGCACCCAGCGAGACCGACCAATAAGCCGATGGATTAAGATCAAGGCTCAATTTACCTGCCCCATCGATACGCGATGAGGCATTAGGAGTGAAAAGAAACCTTGGAACATTCACCTTAACGTTATCCAACGCATCGGAATTGAGGTTCGACGAAAAAGCCGATACTGCACCTTCGCCATTTAGGCTAACGTATTTTCCGAGTTTAATACCAAAATCAATAGAGGTTACCAGATTTTCGGCAGGCATAACCCTGATCGAATCGCTTTTAACCGATGCCGAATCGTCCTTTGCATGGAAAAGGTTAACATTAAAGTATGATTTGGAAAGATTCCCATAGCCAAGTGATAAAGCGTAGGCATTTTGGCTGTAAACACCCGGCGCGAAGCTAACCTTATCGGGCTCAATAGCTTGCCTGCTTCGTCCGTAAACCGCTTTGAGCCTGAAATTACCGGGAGTTAGTTCAAAACCTCCTCCCAGCAAACGCAAATCGCCAAATGTTAGGTCGGAAAAACGAGTTGAGAAGTAACCCGCATGCAATGTAAGCCAATTCGATACCTTTGGGCTAACACCAAACTGGTTAAACGGTTGCTGAAACCGGGTTTGCCCTGTTGTAAAGTAAAACTCAAAGGGTAATTCAACCATATCCCAAAGCATAACACTTGCCCTAACAATACCATACTGCATATTGCTTGGCTGGCGGGGATCAATTCCGCTGGACGAGTAAAAGTTGCTGGTTAGGGTTGCCGAGGCCTTAAAGTCGATTTTGGACTTCTTGGTTTCTTCCTGTGCCTGAACATGGAGAAAACCATTAACCAGGCAGGCTATTATACCAACTTGCAGATACCTTTTCATACTCCGCGGGTTTGTGATTTAGTAAATAAAAGGTTTGCTTATGGTAACAGGCTGTGTATCGACACCCCTACAACCAAAGTAGTCGTAGTAAAAATTCAAAGGATAGGTTCCCCTGTACATCCTTTGATAATTCCTACTAACAATGGTGTTTAACCTACTTCTATTGCTTGCAGTAAGCGATATCAGAGGATTCGAAAGAATTGCAATAGCCCTATTTTTTAGGCTAATAAAATCGGCAGGAACAATAATTCCATGATTGTAAGTTAGCTTGATATAGGGTGCTGATGACGATTGGAATAGATTCAGATTTTGGGGTTGATTTGAAGTAGAGTAACCACCCGAAACTTGCGTTGCTGCTCCAGTAGATGATTGTGTTACACCTCCTAATCCGAAGGGTTGTCCAAGATCATTTGCTGAAACAGGCATGCTTGAGTTGAAATCGATATCAACAAAGTTCAGCGAGGGATCGCTCAAATACTGATTATAGCGAATAGGCCCTTGCCAGTAATTTTTAGTTCGCATCCATTCAATTTCATCGTAAACCATTGGATTGGCAAATTGATTATGCCATTGCGAGTTACGCTCCCAAGCGTTTATCTTAACCAAAGGGCCAAACCTGTTTACAGTGCCCGACGAAACCCATGTAATTGGGGTGAAATCGAAACGATCGAAACATTCACCCCCTTGATAAGTGGCAGTTAAACGTTCAAAATTCCCATTAGCCTGTACGGTTGTGGAAATATGGTTGAACGAAGCTAACTTCTGGTTCAACGTGTTAAACCTACTGGTCTTGAACCAAATAGCATACAACAACCATTCACCCCGCGAAAGATTTGAATTTTGATTGATTGTTCTTCGTACAAGGTTTACCTGCGAACCTCCCCTGTTGTAAATATTTGTTTCGTTTACATTCAATGATGAAGGAACACCACCGCTATTTATTAGTTGCTGCCCCAATTCAAGCATTCGAGCCAAATTCGGATCGTTTGGTATCTCCTTTCTAATGAACTGGATATAGTACGATTTCCCATTCACCAAATTAGGAATATCAAAGAACAAGGTGTTAGTTGAAGCATTGTAGGTAAGGGGTACATCAACGGGCATTAAAGCTATATCGGTAGGCATGAACCTGGCAACAAATTGTACATCATAATTTTGGCGCGGTTCAAATAGGTAGTTTTGTCCCGATTTGAGCTGAACCCGGCCGGCACGGCATTCATCCTGCAAGAAGTATTGATGCCCCATTACCGGGTAGCTATAGGCAACATTTTGTGCGGTAATATGGTCGGGACGCGACCCCGTTCGGAAGGTTGCTACAACTTGCTGTTTTATAACCTGCCCATTTTGATTAGTAGCCGGACGCCACAACCCATTGACAAGTTCTTCGCCATACACTGAAGCCATTACCTTAAAGTTGGTATTTCCTTCGAGCATCTCGAATGGTTTATAGTAGGCTGAAAATCCTTCGGAATCAATATTTATTCTACCAGGAATTGAATCGTTATTAGCAGCACTTACTATTTTAAACCTATCAATCTTAACCCTGAATTTACGAATACGGGTTTGACCGTTGTTGGTCATTTCCTTAACCTCAAAAGGCTCATTTAGCTTGAAATTCAAAGCCAGTTGTGCCTCTGTTGAGACATCCACTCCGTTTTGTCCTCCAGTAGGACTAATATCGGAAATCAGGTCGATACGCGAGAGCGGATTATCGCCAACCATTTGGCATTCTTCGCCCATGCTGAAACGATAGTTGCAGTACCCCTTAACGGCACCGCCGAGAATATTGTAATTACCTCCAATTGCCCCTTTCATCCAAGTTGGATTAGGCAATCCCGCCTCGAGCATGGCTGCTGAGTTCAAGCTAAGAATTTCATAGTCACCACTGGTAAACCATACATCCACATGCATACCGATGGACGCATTAAGGTAGGCATAAACCTGTCCCGTTGCATACCAGCCGTTGATACCCATTTCGCCACTTCTACCATCGCACGACATGCCATTATACTTAAGCATTGCCATATCGTAACCAGCTTGTGCGGCCACATTACCATAGAAAATCATGTATTGCTGACGCCCCGTGTTAAACCCAGTGCTTGCTCCTAAAGCTAACCCATTCCCTGTTTCAATCATAGGACTTCGGGTTTGGGTATAACCCGGAAAGGCTTGCTGAACCTCAGTTGGTAATGGAGGCGGTGAGGGAAGTTGCTGCCCAACCATCAGGTAGGCATCACTCCTAAGCCAATCGGCAAAGGTTAAGCGCATGCGATTTTCAGGCTCACCAAACTTCACGTACCATATATCAGGGGCAAAATGCATAACCATTTGACCGGTGCCCGTAAGGGGTTGGTAATTTACATTTGCATTGAATACCCCATGTAGGGTTTGTTCTGGAACACTATAGGTAATATCGGCATCGGCGGTTATTTTTGCCTTACTCCTATCGGCAATGCTGCAAAGCATATACCCGTTCCCTGTTAAAGAAACTGAACCCAAACCACCGCCACTTTGGAACTGAGCCTGTAATGTAAAGTCGCCGTTAAATGTCTCGGCCGACGGATGTGTTCCCATAACAACCATAGCCGATAGTCCTAACGATGCGGTATTGTCGGGCACATAGGTAAACCCCGAATTGGTTTTTGATGGATTTTTGCTGCTATCGGGAGCCGCTGCCTGTTCAGCAAGGTTTGTTGTGCCGGAACGGCGCATCTTGTACCATGCTCCACCACCAAAACCATACAAGGCAAAATTGGTAAATACCGGAAGACCAGACGGTAAAATGGTTTTAGCATCAATATACCAGTATCTAAAATTGTTAACCTTTCCAAACTGAGCAGTTGCTGAGGCTGTTATTTTATCGACAAAACTTGCAGTAACTGCACCCCTATAACCATCGCCATAGGTGGCATCGGATTGGAAAAGGTTTAACCCACCATGTATTTTAACTGCACCCAAATCGGCGTTTACGCCAATGGAATCGAGCTCAGCCCCATCAAAAATAAAGCGTTGTCGTCCTTGTTCGTTAAGCAGCTTGCTCCAAAAGGTCAGCTTAGTAGTACCATTCACTGCATTCGATCCTGACTGTAGCCCTATATTCAAGTTAAAGCGAATTCCTGGGCCGAATGCGCCATTGCTAAAACGGGTAACAGAACTTACACCATCAATATTTACCGGAAATCCCGCTAAAGCATGTTGTGGGCTGGCAAAATCCCAACTACCGTTCTCAACATAGGGTTCATAGGTTTTAAACTTAAGCCCTTCAACCTTAATTCCCTTAAAATCAATTTTCGACAAAATATCGTTAGAACCCTCAAACGACAAGGTCGCATTGAGATTGGCCTCGGCTTTAACATCTTTTTTATCGTAGGTTACTTTGATTGAGGTTGCGGGGTCAATTTTCATTTTAAGCGGAAGCCACGATATTGGAATATCTCGCTCATAACCATGCTCAGTGTTTACAACCAGTTCAAGAGTATAGTCTTTACTGATAGTATTATTATCCTGGTTAACGCTTCGGTTAAAAAGTCCGTTATAAACAAATAGCGTGTCGGTGAATGATGTTTTAATTCTTCCCCTCATTCGCCAATTGATAGGAGTGTTATTAATCATCTCCGCCCTGAGAGTATCAATACTTCCTCCCCAGCCCCCAAAGTCGCCATCCAACTGCTGAAAAATATTCTCAGCATAGAGTTTCCCAGTAATACCATTACGGTCAATGATTAGGTTTGAAACCTGTATTTTGGGGTTTGCATCGTCAAAAGTTTTCAGTTTATCAGGGAGTTTAACCTCGGCGTTCTTGATATAGAAACCTTTCCAGGTATTTGTTTTATCGCCCGTGTAGCCGGTTGGGAATGAAATGCTTTCAGGATTTCGGGTGGTAGTAAAATCGAACACCATGCTATTCACCTTAATCTTAAAGCCCGGGAGTTGAGTAAACTCGCAGGAATCCATATTTGCATTTAGTATCCATCCCCATGAATTTCCGTTCTTTTCAGCCCTTCCGGCAAAGTAGGCTTTAACGTTTTGCAACGAGTCGTCGGGGTTAGCCATTTTTAGCCAGGTTTTTGGGAACTCCGCCTCTGCCTTCACCTCAATATGATGAAGCCCCTTGCAGTCCCACTTAGCATAGGTACCCGAATCGGTTGGGGTTGGCGATTTGAAAAGGAAACTCCAGCTATCGGACGATTGGTAGCCAAAATCGCGAACAAGGTAAAGTTCTGCGCGTTTCATTCCAGCCAAACCGTCCTTATGGAAGCATAGGTTCTTTGCACCTAAACCAAATCCAACGTCGGGACCAAGCGAAGGCAAATCGACCCAACTGGCAGCATTTAACACCGCCTGTGTTGGCGTAAATTTCATGGCAATGATTGCCACCGTGGTTTTATACCCATCGATATCCTTATCGAGGCCAATTGGCAGGGATACAGGATTAGTATTTACAAAACCGCTCACCAAACGCCCAAAACTTGATGACCATTCATGAATTGATTTCAATTGATTATCGGCCATGTTAAGCACCTTGCCTTCAAAATCGTCACCTTCGGCCTTTGAGTAAGGTGCAGCAGGGTCAATTTTGGCGTAAACTTCGCCCTGATACACTTTATTATCGCTATTAACGCGAATGTTTGAAAACTCAATAAGGATAGGTGCCCGTAAATAGGGAACTTCAATAGAGCCCTCCCCTGAAAGCGAGGCTGGATTTCCGCTTACGCTTATCAGTTTCATGGTGAAATTCCCAATGGTAATCGTGCTATCTTTAGCAAGGGTTTGGGTTCCCGGAGTTGTATTTGTTGGAGCCTCAGTAAAGCAATTACCGGAGCAAGGGTTTTCATCCTTGTCGGATGTCTTAATCTGAAATACACCCTGATTCGATATAACTGAATCGGCCTTGCACTTGCACCCATCGGCTCTTATTGAATCCTTATTGTAGTTGAGTCGGAAATTCCAGGTATAGTATGTATTATCGTCGCCTTTAAATTCTTTGGAATTTGAATCGCCATTCACAAAAGGAATATCCCAGCGGGTATAGCCATTCATATCGGTTGAGAACTCAAAGATCTTGCTATTGTCGTTACCTGTAAAACTCTCATCAAAAACAGGCTTTTCTTTCTTGGCATCGGCTATACTTTGCGATTCTGAGGTCATCTTCCAAATCCTAAGTCTTCCTCCTGTAATATATTTTTTCTTGATGCTTGGTTTAACTGTGACAGCAAATGTTGGCTTGTCATTATTGTTCCATTTACCATTATTGGTGGGCCTATCTACATTCATCTCAAAACAAGAGATTAAACTATCGGCAACAAGCCTAAAACTTGCAGGCTGTGAAGTAAAGTAAGCATCGTCAATAAGATCTAAATACTTTACCCTCCAGTAATACTTACCAGTATCGGCTATTGCATTAACCCTTTGCCTAATCCTCTGGTAAAGTTCAGCACACTCACTACCAGTTGAGTAATTGCCGGAAGCAGGAAGCGTAATGGTTGTCTGGTAAACCAATGAATCGAACGACTGCTTTTTGGAAACCTCAAACCTAATTTTTGCACTTGCATTTGTGGTAGCATAAGCACCATTAAAGTATGGCACATTGAATAGTTCATGGTTTGGATAGTTCAACTGTTGAGGCTTGTCAACATCAAACGAAAGCTCTACCCCTTTGCTTTTCTCCATCAAGGTATCGGCAGCAGGTTTTAGGTTCTTTGCTTTACCTAAACCAATGGTGAAAGATGTTTCCCTTGAATGCACGGTAGCGGTTTTACCGTCGGCGGTAGTAATGGTTGCATCAACCTTCCAGTAATATTTTTTCCCTTGCTTTAATGCTGCCATAAATGGTGCTATAGCACCACTTGAATAGTTGCATACAACTATACCGGCTAAATCGGGGGTAATTGGGCTTTCGAACTGGCGCGATGAATAGGTCATAACCTTGGGATAGGTATACATAGTAGTTGAGCCTTCTTCCCTAACTGAAAGCTGAAGGGCTACCTGTGTCACGTTTGTATTAAAGGGTGAAATGTTGGCAATAAGCTGAGGATGTGTCCACGGTAAGGTATCTCCAGCAATGGGATAAATGTTATCGATAGTAAATTCCTGCTCGTCCTTTCCAACTCTAAAGGTGGCAACCTCGCTCCTACCCTGATTACCGCCAAGCGGTTTACTATAGGAGTCGAATGCCTGAACAATCCATGCGTATTGGGTTACCTGCGGATAAAAATCGAAAGGCAAATCCCCAGGAATTGCTTGGTAAAAGGTTGTTGTAAGATCACTCTTTTCGAACAAAACTGGGTTCACATCTATTGCAGTTCGCGGTGTTTGCCCTTGGAAGATTGGGCAAACCTTAATTTTATATCGGGGTTGAACGTTTCGCGGGTTATAGTTAGTAACTGGCATCCACCGGAAAACGGGAATGCTCGATAGCAATACCTCATCATCGGAAGGTGAGATTATTGTTGGGGGTTCGGGTATTTGGGTGATGATGTTCATGCAGTATTCGCCGCCAATGGTAATATTATTACCACGATAGTCGTAAACACTCACGCATAGCTCATAGTTCCCCTCGGGTAATGCATTTGTATTGAGCACTGTTCGCTCAATGCTTTTGTCATACTCAATGGCATTTACATTTATCACCTGAGATCCATTAAGTACCAATACCGAGGGTGGTTTTAAAATGGTAAATCGAGGCAAATACCTACTGCTAGTTTTAGTGCTCGCTACTACTTTCCCCTTATCATTGGTAAGGGTAAAGCCAACAGTGCAATTGGGATACTCATCGTTACCCATATTGGTTAAAACCAATTGAAAAATGGTGGGATCGTTTGCCCACTCACTAATTTCCGATGGGATTGGATTACGGAGTATCATCTTTACGTCAACCTGTGCTCTTGAATTATTACTCACCAAAATCATAAGGGCACAAGCAATAGTGCTAAAAATATTTTTCATTAGTTGATATATTTTAAAAATTAACTAAAAAGTTAAAATCCTTAATTATCTGGCGGTTAGTACAATTT
>LUYY01000097.1:0-226 GCA_001603415.1 Bacteroidales bacterium Bact_07
GATCCGACCGCGGAGGGTATGGCGGCTGAGCCGGCGTTATAGTCACAAGGTATTCTCATATACTATATGACATACAAGTAAAAAGGGGTCCCGACATTATGACATATGCGGCAAAAATTATTCTGCTTATCATATCCATTTCAGCATTTTACGCTGTTGTTTCAATATATATAGGACGTTCTCTCGGCGAGGCTGCGCGGCAAAAGGCGGACAGGAAGCTTTTCCC
>LUYY01000097.1:235-5510 GCA_001603415.1 Bacteroidales bacterium Bact_07
TGCCACAGAGGACCTGCTTTAATCTTGCCTGTGTGATACCCCTTTAAGATACCTCTGTATGATACCCCTTTAAATGACCCTTATGTCAATACAAGCCCAAATCTCAAAAACCCTCCCAAAAGTATCAGATCTGCTAGTCTGAGTATCAGTTCTGATACTGGGAGTATCAGTTTTGATACTCATCAAAACCGGTGTTTTTATATGTTGTAAATGAAAAACATAATTTATATATTGTGTTTATGGGTTCCGGAACGCGTTGTTCATTTGTTTTCTGTGGTTATTAAATAAAAGTATATTACATTCTATATAATAAACGGAGGTTATAAAATGTCAGAGTGTGTCGACACAACATTAAAGGAAATAAGTAAGGCTGCAAATGATATTAACGAACTATTAAATGCAGCATTAAGAAATAGTGATAAGAAAATAAAAAAGCTTCTTGAAAATGGGGCCAATATTGACGCTACAGACTTTTATGATGCGGGAAAAACAGCATTGATGAAAATATGCTCTTATGACATCAAAGAATATGATACGGCCGCCAAACTGCTTCTTGAAAATGGTGCAGACCCGAATATGTTACATTGGAGTTATTTCAATTTATTACAAAGTAATATTATTGATCAGAACAATACGGCATTTACATTTGCGTGCCATCGCGGTCATATATGTGACCTTAATAACATGTGTTATCGTGGCCATGAAAAAATAGTAAAATTAATGCTGGAAAAATATGTCGATATTAGTAGCCCTGAGTCACGTGCTGGAGATGCACTTTATAAAAGTGTTTATTGCAATCAGGTAGAGATCGTGGATATATTGCTTAACGCTGGGATAGACATAAATTACATGAATAAATATGGATTTACTCCGCTTGCTATTGCATGTATATATGGAAGAGATAAAGCAGCAAAATTCCTTATTGATCGCGGAGCAGATATTAATATCAATATACCCCAATATCGCAATCGCTCTCCCCTTGATGGATATCTTCTCCTTGATTCTTTTTCAACCGAACCTCTTCTTACTGCGATAAAACACGCGGGGGAAAATATTATGGGAAACTCTACAGAGATAATCGAACTGTTGGAACAAAACGGCGCATGTGAGTAAACTCCAGGCTAAACCCAGATCGGAAAAACGATCTAGAAAAACAGTAAAGAAATATGAGCCTGAGAGTACCCTCCTTATAGAATAGACTGGACCCCGGTGTTCTTACCGGGGCCCTTTATTTTATATATTTCGCCTGACTGGTCCCTTACACCGACTCTTACTGATCGTTCCTTCATTTTTGTTTACCCCTGTTTGTACAGATATGTTTCATACGTCTGTTTAAAACAGCAGTAATGCATATGGGGGACAGTATATTGAAGAGATCTTTGATCAAATCGAAGGAACGGGTCAACGAGCACGGAGAGGTATTTACGGCAGAGCGTGAAGTAAACGCAATGCTGGATCTTGTTAAAAACGAAACGGAACGGATCGACAGCCGTTTTCTTGAACCCGCCTGCGGAGACGGTAATTTTCTTGTCGAAATACTCAGGCGCAAACTTGCGGTCGTTAAGAAGAGATATAAGAAACAGCCTTCCGAGTACGGTAAATATGCATTAATAGCCGTATCAAGCATCTATGGCGTAGAACTCCTTAAGGACAATGCCGAAGAATGCCGTCGCCGCCTCTTTGAGATATTCAAGTCCGAATACACCGAATGCTGCGGCAAAACAACGGATGAAGAATGTATTGATGCCGTCAGGTTTATTCTCTCCCGCAATATCCTGTGCGGCGATGCTCTTACTCTCCTTGATTCCAATCAGAAGCCGATAGTTTTTTCCGAATGGGCAATGGTCACCGGCAATATGGTAAAACGCCGGGACTTTGAGCTGAGCATGCTGCTGGCTGTGCACCCGCGCGAATCGCTTTTTGTTTATGCGTATTTTGCCAAACATATTCTCTGTATCACTTTGATACGGGGGTAGTTTCGATGGACAGGATTCAAATAATAAACACCATAGGGCAGGGCTATCACAGTCACAATATTGAAAATGGCGAATTCAGCTACGTGAAGGCCTTCAAGAAGGACGGCAGGGACATGCCGCCGAAGACGGACGACGGCACGAAGCACCAGTTTTTGGACATCCGTTTTGAAAACGACAGGCTTGCGGTGCTCGTGGAGACCAAGGGCAAGTTCAGCAGCTGGAACAAGGACGACATTCAAAAGCAGCTTCAAGAGTACGTCCGCCTTGAAAAAGGCTACTCCGGCAAGAAGATAGTGGCAATACTAGCTGAAACTGACGGCGACGAAGTATGGACGTGGTACGGGCAGTCCGTTATTATCGACGACGCCCATAAGACCGACAAAACAAAGCTGCTTGCCTTTGAAGAGTACGAGGAACTGTGTTTTGGCAAGGTCAACAATAAAATCAAGGTCGTCGATTCAATCAAGGCGCTGAACGAGAAGCTCCATTCTGACGGTATACCGGAGAAGCTGCGCAGCCAGTTTGTCGGGACATGTATGCTCGCCCTTAAGAACGGGCTGGCGTACAGGGATATACCAAAGTCAATCAACAATGAAGGAAACGACATATCGCCGGAAAAACAAGTCCTGCAAAATATCAAGACAATTTTGGAAGGGCTTTTGACAAACAGCGGCGGGCTAAACAAAGCGGGCAAGCTCGCAATTTTGAACAACAAGGTCCTTGAAGACCAGAATATTACGAACCTCACTTATAAAGAACTGAAAGACGTCTTATGCTATATAGACGAGAATATAATCCCGTATATCAATGACAAGAATACGGCAGGGCAGGACTTACTGAACCTGTTCTTCACGACGTTCAACAAGTACGTCGGCAAGTCCGACAAGAATCAGGCGTTTACGCCGGACCACATATGCGACTTCATGAGCAAGGCGGCAGGTGTAGGATCTCATTCGCGCGTGCTGGATCCCTGCTGCGGGAGCGGGACCTTCCTCGTCCGAGCCATGACTGACGCTATGGACGACTGCGATACGGAAGACGAGCGCAAGAACGTGAAAGAAAAGCAGATATACGGCATTGAATACGAAGACGGCGCATTCGGGCTTGCCTCGACGAACATGCTTATCCATGGCGACGGCAACTCCAACGTCGTGCAGGACTCAATGTTCAACAGGGGCAGCTGGATAAAGAGCGCGAATATCGACGTTGTCCTGATGAACCCTCCGTACAACGCCACGAAGAAATGCTGCGACCCGAAATACGTTAAAAACTGGAATGGCGACAAGAAGGAAGACCCATCAAAGGGCCTGCACTTTGTCGAATGGGTGGCACACCATGTATCGGAGAACTGCAAGCTGGCGGTACTGCTCCCCATGCAGGCGGCAATAGGCAACAGCGAGTGTATAAGGGAATTCAAGAAGAAGATGCTGGACATCTGCACGCTTGACGCCGTATTCTCGCTGCCAAACGAGATCTTCTACCCCGGGGCTTCCGCCGTAGCCTGCTGCATGATATTCGACCGGTCCAAGGCGCATAAGAAGGCTGACAGAGATACGTTCTTCGGGTACTTCAAAGACGACAAGTTCGTAAAACGCAAGGGACTCGGTAGGGTCGAGCGCACCGACGGAGCAGGCCACAGCCTGTGGGAGCAGACAGAGAAGGAATGGCTCGACCTGTACAAGAACAAACGCGAGCGTCCGGGTATGTCGGTAATGCACAAGGTTAACTATAAAGACGAGTGGCTTGCCGAAGCGTATATGGAGACGGATTATAGTGCACTGACGCAGGACGACTTCCAGCGTACGGTCAACGACTATCTGGCTTATCTGGTGAAGGCAGGCAAAGTCCATGAAGCTTGATACTGCGGAATGGAAAAAGTTCAGACTTGGGGATATATTCGACATAAAGAAGGGGAAGCGCCTCACTTCGGACGACCAGACTGAAGGGGCTACTCCATATATAGGGGCTATTGACTCCAATAATGGGATTTCCAACTATATTGGACAGCCGCCAATCCATGATGGCAATACAATATCATTGAGCTATAACGGCTCTGTCGGAGAGGCTTTTTATCAGCCGGTTTCTTTTTGGGCAACCGACGATGTTAATGTATTGTACTTCAAGAATGACAATTTAACGACATTCAATCGATGTATAGCGCTGTTTATATGTGCAATATTGCGACAGGAGAAGTACAGATATTGCTATGGCCGCAAATGGGTGCTCGATTCAATGAAAGAAACAAATATAAAACTGCCAGTTCAACACAACCAAGATGGCAGCCCGGTCATAGACCCTGACAGAGTGTACTCCGACGACGGCTATCTTCCCGACTGGCAGTATATGGAGGACTACATAAAGTCCCTGAATTGCAAGCCGATAAGCAGCAATGTTTCCAAACAGTCTGCTGTGGACCTGAATATACAGGGGTGGAGGGATTTTTATTTGCATAACTTATTCGACGCTGAAATGGGAAACGGCATTGACGCTGTCGTGACAACAGATGTTAATCCCAAATATTTATATGTGACTCGGAAAAATGATTATAACTTTTATTATGTAGATGAAATGGATTGTGAATCCCCATTTCCTTCCGGTTCAATGACTTTAGCATTGGGTGGAAGTTTGGGAGCTTGTTTTATCCATAACACGCCATTTTATACAGGACAGAACATAGCTGTATTAAAGGATAAATCAAATTTATCAGTTTAC
Source organism: Bacteroidales bacterium Bact_07 (assembly GCA_001603415.1). Lineage (GTDB taxonomy): Bacteria > Bacteroidota > Bacteroidia > Bacteroidales > Tenuifilaceae > Tenuifilum. The sequence goes on from LUYY01000097.1 coordinate 4,924, forward strand.
GTAAAGTTATTTATTGCGACTCTTATAAAAAACGAATGTAAAATAAAATATCAAGCTTTTGGGCGTGAGTTAAATGCCCATTATAAAAAAGACTTCGCTGTCAAGCTCCCAATCCAGCATAATCCGGATGGCAGTCCGGTCATAGACCCTGATAAGACGTATTCCGAAGACGGGTACATTCCAGACTGGCAGTATATGGAAGACTACATAAAGTCCCTGCCTTACAGCGACAGAATATAAACGCATTACTCGAACAGACAGGGAGGTCCACCGGACCTCCCTGTCTTATGCTGACAGCCTCATATATCCCTCCGAACACCTCTGTAAAGATACAGCAATACTTCTATATATAACTCCATACACATAAAACTACCCACCCTAAAATATTCGTAAATATTTTTATTATTGGTACTTGTTTACCGTTATTCGTTTTGATATAGTGTTAATGGAAGATGTGCCTGTTGCTATAATAAGTGGTGTTACTTAAGGTAATATCACGCAAGGTATCCCCCGGTCCGCAGGCATTATATGCTTGTTTGACCGGGGTACCCTTTTTTAAACAAGGAGGAAACAAATACTATGAAGTG
>LUYY01000098.1 GCA_001603415.1 Bacteroidales bacterium Bact_07
ACTAATTGTTACCGGAATTAATCACTATCAATCAAATTTATCGGCTTATTGTGTAAAGCTATGCGGCGTAAAGTTAGTAAAATATGCATGCGAAAAAGCATTTTAAATTTTTGCAACAGCCTTAAATTGTTCACAAATAAACAGAAAATCAGCAAATAACAAAAAAAATTAGGGTCGATAGATTAACATAATTTTGTTCAAACCGTATCAATTTCTTTACTTTGTGCCCATCTTAACTATAATAATATAAGGTATGATACCTAACCTCGTAATAGTTGAGTCGCCTGCCAAAGCCAAAACTATCGAAAAGTTTTTGGGGAAAGATTTTGTAGTGAAATCGAGTTTTGGCCATATTCGCGACCTTTCAAAAAATAAGCTTGGTGTTGATTTAAAAAAGAACTATAAGCCTCAGTACATTGTTAGCGACGATAAGAAAAAGGTGGTTGAGGAGCTGAAAAAAGCAGCCGAACAAGCCCAAACGGTATGGCTGGCATCCGATGAAGACCGCGAAGGGGAAGCCATTGCCTGGCATTTGGCCGAAGTGCTTAAGCTCGATCCCAAAAAAACCAAGCGAATAGTTTTTCACGAAATTACCAAGAATGCCATTCAGCAAGCTATTCAAAACCCTCGATATATCGACGAGAACCTTGTTAACTCCCAGCAGGCGCGTAGGGTTTTAGATAGGCTTGTAGGTTTTGAAATATCACCAATACTTTGGAAAAAGGTTAAGCCTGCTTTATCGGCTGGTCGTGTACAATCAGTTGCACTTAGGCTGATAGTGGAGCGTGAGAGGGAGATCATCAACTTTAAAAGCGCCTCGTTCTTCAAGGTTATTGCCGATTTTGATGCCCAGACCCCCTTTAAGGCAGAACTATCGGAAAGGTTAAGCACTATCGACGAAGCCAAGAAATTCCTTGAGCATTGCAAGGGCGCAACCTTTAAGGTTCTCGATGTGGTTAAAAAACCTGCTAAAAAATCGCCACCTCCACCTTTCACCACTTCAACCCTTCAGCAGGAGGCAAGCCGTAAGTACGGCTTTTCGGTTTCCCAAACCATGACCCTTGCCCAAAAGCTATACGAGGCAGGTCACATTACCTACATGCGTACCGATTCGGTAAACCTTTCCGATTTGGCACTGGCTACTACCCGTGATGTGATATTGAAGGAGTATGGCGAGAAGTACTCACATACCCGCCAGTACAAAACCAAAACCAAGGGAGCTCAAGAGGCTCATGAGGCAATCCGACCCACCTATATCGATAAGGAAAAGGTGCCCGGGACTACTGCCGAGCAAAAGCTTTACGACTTAATTCGCAAGCGCACCCTTGCTTCGCAGATGAGCGAAGCTCAACTTGAGCGCACCACCATAACCATTGAGGTTTCTGGCTCAAAATTACAGTTTGTTGCTTCGGGCGAGGTTATAATCTTCGATGGGTTTCTTAAGGTTTACAATGAGTCAACCGACGACGATAGCGAAGAGGGCAGCAAGGATCTTTTACCTTTGGTAAAATCGGGCCAAATGCTCGAACCCAAACAGATTGTAGCAATGGAGAGGTTTACCCAACGCCCGGCACGATATACCGAGGCTAGTTTGGTAAAGAAACTGGAAGAACTTGGAATTGGTCGCCCTTCAACCTATGCACCAACAATATCAACCATAATTGCCAGAGGTTATGTGGTTAAGGAGGATAGGCCAGGCGTTGAGCGCCCTTACCAAAGCCTTATCCTTAAACAAGGTAAAATTACCCAAACCCAGAAGGTAGAGGTTACAGGAGCTGAAAAAGCCAAGCTCTTCCCCAGCGATATTGGCATTGTGGTAAACGATTTCCTGGTTGAATACTTTCCCGATATTGTAAACTACAACTTTACCGCTCAGGTTGAGGAAAAGTTCGACGAGATTGCTGTTGGAAAGCTGGAATGGACTAAAATGATTGATGAATTCTATAAACCCTTTCACGATAACGTAAAGAAAACCGAGAAAGAATCGGATTTCTCAAAAGGTGAGAGGGTTTTGGGAACCGATCCTGCCACAGGAAAAACCGTAAGCGTTCGTATTGGCCGCTATGGCCCTGTGGTTCAACTTGGCGATAGCGATCCTAACGGTAAGGAAAAACCACAGTACGCCAGTTTGTTAAAGGGACAGTTGGTTTCCACCATTACCCTGGAGGAGGCCTTGGCTCTATTTAAACTCCCACGCAACCTTGGCAATTTCGAGGGTAAAGAGGTTGTGGTGGCTGTTGGCCGATTTGGCCCATACGTTCGCCACGATGGTAAGTTTTACTCGCTGAAAAAGGATGATAATCCGCTAAGTATCGATTTAGTTAGAGCCATTGAAATAATTGAGGAAGGACGATTAAAACAGAAGCAGCGGGTAATCAAAACCTTTACCGAGGATTCGGAACTTCAGGTACTTAACGGCAGGTGGGGCCCCTACATTTCAAAGGCAAAAGCCAACTATAAAATACCCAAGGGCTTTAACGCAGCAGATCTCACCTATGATGATTGCTTGAAAATAATAGCCGAAGCCGATTCTAAGGAAAAGTCGGGTAAAAAGACCACTAAATCCAGTAAAAAATAGTTACTCCTTATGGTTGCCAGTGAGCTCTCAGCATTCCTTGTTCCTTCCGATGTAGTCGGAAGTTACCCCTTTGCCGACAAAAAGTATTGCATGGGCAACCAGATTGTTTGTTTACACGATCACCCCGATACACCTATTCGCCCTACTGATATGATAATTATAGGTGTCGAATCGACCAATTCGGTATCAAATATCATACGCCAGAAACTTTGGGGGCTTAGCTCCATTTCTTACTCCAAAGGGAGAATTTTTGATGCGGGCAATATTCCGGCAAGCCTAACGTTGGCGCAGCAATACCAGGCAGTAGAAACCCTTTCGGCACATCTTGTCGAGTCAAAAGCGCATCTCATACTCATTGGAAGCTCGCAGGAGTTTACGTCAAAGGTTTATGCCGGCTGGCGGCAAAGTCATAACTTTTTGAGGTTAGCCATTATCGATAGTAAAATCGATTTGGACGGTAACCACGACGATTTTCACGAGGATAATTTTGTTAATGGTTTGATAGATGAACCCTACGAAAAACTCCTCGATTTGAGTTTTATCGGTATTCAGGGATATTTTTCGCCCCAGCATATCCAACAAAAGGTTCTGCGTCGCAAGCATGAATTTATCAGGCTTGGTAACCTTCGTGGAAATATCCGCGAGGCTGAACCCACGCTTTCCGACGCCCATTTAGCAAGCATTGATTTTGCTGCCCTTCGTACTTCCGATGCTCCAGGAAATAAAATTGTTAACCCCAATGGCCTGTATGCCGAGGAAATTTGTATGCTTGCTCGATATGCAGGCATTGGCCAGAACAATAAATTCATGGGACTTTTTGGATTATCATCCAACGCTGATGCACCTGAACAAACTACAATGCTTGCTGCACAGGTTATTTGGCACTATATCGAGGGGGTCTCGCACCGCAAGATTGAAAATCCCATTAAGAATTTACCTTATAATAAGAAGTATGTTGTTAGTACCAATGTGCCAAATATCGAAATGGTTTTTTATAGAAACGAGCATTCGGGTAATTGGTGGTTTGAACTACCTGTTTTAAATAGGCGAAAACTGCTGCGTGGGAAAATATTGGTGCGTTGCAATCCATCCGATTACGCTTCGGCAAGCAATGGCGATATACCCCAGCGTTGGATGCGCTGGTACCAAAAGGCTCAAAAAATTTAACCGAATTGATTTTTTCAGATGACGGATTCCCTCTAAAAAAGTTTCTCCATCGCCATTTCGGCTTATCGGAATCAAATTCACTCGCATTCTACCATTCCGAATCATTCCGAATCATTCCGAATCATTCCGAATCATTCTTTTAGAAATCTAACTGCATCCCCATTTTTATTAGCCTGGATGAATTTGATAATTCATGGCACTTGGGTTTAATTATTCAAATCGAAAGTTAGTTTACAGTATCCCTCTCTAAATCCACTATTTTGGGAAGTTCGTAAAAAAAGTATATGTAAATGGTAACCCCTACAGCCAAAAGCAGGTATAAAGCAATACTGTAAGTTTTGTTAACATATTTTGTTAATAAATTTGTATGAATTCAAAATTTTTACTTACTTTACTTTTCGGTTTATTCAGGCAAACTAATTCTTAAATGCTACCAATGAGAGTATTTGGAAACCTTGTATTTGTTAGTACTGTAAGCGTTTTGCTGTCGTCGTTTGCATACGGACAGCAAGACCCTCAGTTTAACCAGATACTCTTCAATCCCCTTAGTATTAATCCCGGATATGCTGGTAGTGTAAGCAACATGATCAATGTTGGTGCTATCAATCGTGTTCAGTGGGCAGGATTTGGTGAGGGAGCACCTTTAACCACCACACTTGGTATAAATGCTCCAATTTCACCATTTGGATTTAATAGTGGCGTTGGCTTAAGTATTCTTAACGACAGGTATGGCTTTAACAACGACCTCGGAATTAACATTGCTTACGCTGCTCGATTTAAGTTCAAGTTGATAAATGGTGATTTAGGATTTGGAATTGGAGCAGGGTTTGTAAACAACAAGCTCGATCCAAAATGGAATTATCCCATTGCTGGAGGCGACGACGCAATCCCTGAAAAAAAAGAAAGCGCCATTAACTTCGATCTAAGTGCAGGTTTATACTATAATACCGAATACATGTTCTTTGGTTTTTCGGCATTACACCTAAACGAAACCAAAATCAACAAAGCTGCTCTTGCAGCGCATTATACCCGTCAGTATTACTTAACAGGTGGATATATTGTTGATTTTCCGAACCCATCGTGGCAGTTCGAACCCTCAGTTATTGTGCACAGCGATTTAAAAACAAGTAAATTATCGCTAAATAGTATTGTTCGATACAATAAAAAGATATGGGGGGGCGTTTCATACCGTGTGGGTGAAGCAATAACCGGTTTGGTCGGTTTTGAACTTTTTAACGGTATTAAGTTTGGGTATGCTTACGAATTTAGCACAAGCAAAATTAGTAAGTATAACGACGGTTCGCACGAGTTTTACATGG
>LUYY01000099.1 GCA_001603415.1 Bacteroidales bacterium Bact_07
ATGTTTATCAAAAAAATTTAAGTCCCATGAAACGTAAGCTAAAGATAAGGCAGAAAATTTTACTTTACATCCTAACGGTAACTGCTATTCTTTATGTAGCCTCAGTAGGTTACATTCTTTGGCAATCGCGTAAAAATATCTATAGCGATGCCATTGAAAAGACCCAGCTAACGGCAAGGGTTTCGGCCAAAGAGGTTGGTGCCATTTTTGAAAAAGATCTTGCCATTGTTCGTACTCTATCGCAGGCGTTCACCGTGTACAAAGATATGCCGCATGAACAATGGAAAAAGCTATTCCTTAACATGTATATTCCAGTACTCAAAGAAAACCCTGATATATATTCGTTGTGGGATAGCTGGGAGTATAAATCGTTTGTTCCCGGTTACGATAAGGATTACGGAAGGTTTGTGATAACTACCTGGCGCGAGGGAAATGAAATAAAATGGTTGTATGACGAGCGTAGCATGAATGGCGACCCTCCTATTTATGGGAAGTATAAAAAACTTGGTAGGGAAGCTATTTGGGAACCTTATGTAGATCAAGTAACTAAAGGAAAAGCAGATATAAAATTAATGATCACATACTTCTCCCCAGTTTATGTTAATAATATGTTCGGGGGAATTGTAGCAAGCGATGTAAGCCTCGAAAGCCTTCAGGAAATGATTTCGAAAATCAAACCCGTTAAAGGGAGTTATGCTTACCTAATTTCCAATGAAGGAATCATTGCCGCCCACCCAAGTAAAGATTTTATCAATAAAAAGGTTGAAGAGGTTCTTAAGAATGACAACATAAAAGAAAGGATTGCCCAAAGAATATCAAAAGGCGAAGAGTTTTACTACACCACTACCGACGAAACCGGAAAGCAACTTCTCATTTGCCATTCGCCTATTATTGCAGGTAAAACCACTACTCCTTGGTCATTAGCCCTTTCGGTGCCTGTTGATGTTATTATGGCAAATGCCAAGAAAACACTGTACGTTTCCTTATCTGTAAGCATAGCAGGTTTACTTGTCATAGTATTGCTATTGCTGTTTGTTTCCGATAACCTAACAAAACCAATTAGACGAATTACCGATATTCTTAAACGCATGGCTAAAGGTGAAGTATCGGAAGAACTTAAGGTTGAACTGAATACTGGTGATGAAATTGAGGAGATGGCATTAGCCCTTAACACCACCATCGATGGCATAGGCCATAAAACAACCTTTGCCAACGAGATTGGGAAAGGGAACTACTCAACATACCTTGAGTTACTTAGCGATAAGGACGTGCTTGGAAAATCGCTAATACACATGCGCGATAGCCTTAAAAAGGCGGCCGAAGAGGAAGAAAAACGTAAAATTGAGGATCAAAAACGCTCATGGGCAAACGAAGGGTATGCCAAATTTGGTGAGATACTTCGTCAAAACAACAACGATTTACAAAAACTTTGCGATAGTGTAATTGCAGCCCTTGTGAAGTACGTGGGGGCAAATCAGGGTGGTATTTTCCTGTGGAACGATGAGGATAAATCGCACCAATACTTTGAGTTGGTTTCAGCTTTTGCATGGGATAGAAAGAAATACTTAACCAAGCAGATTGAAAAAGGCGAAGGCCTTGTTGGCGCATGCGCCCTGGAAAAGGAAACCATTTTCATGACCGATGTTCCCGACGATTACGTAAACATCACCTCTGGCTTAGGCGATGCAAACCCACGCTGCGTTATTCTTGTCCCCCTTAAGCACGAGGACGAAGTACTGGGTGTAATTGAAATGGCCTCGTTTAAAGTATTAGAAAAGCATGAGGTTGAATTTATTGAAAAGATTGCTGAGAGCATTGCTGCTACCATTCTCTCAGTTAAGATAAATGCTCGTACCAAAATGCTGCTTGAGCAATCGCAAATGCAGGCCGAAGAGATGAAAGCACAAGAAGAGGAAATGCGACAAAACATGGAAGAACTTCAGGCCACCCAGGAAGAGGTTGAACGTAAATCGGCCGAAATCGAGGAATTTATCAAGTCGATTCACAACTCTGCCTATGTAATTGAATACGACCTGAATGGCAACATTCTCAATGTAAACGATTCCTTTATTCACTTTATTGGCGTACCACGTGAGCAATTGATTGGCAGCCACCACAGCGACAACCTTGAACTTTCTGATGTACAAAAGAAAGAGTATGGCACATTCTGGGATAATCTGAAAGCCGGAATAAGCAAAAAGGTAAAAGCCACCATAACATGGAAAGGTAAATCCTACCATTTCCTTGAAACCTACATTCCTGTAAAGGATAGCGAGGGCAGAGTTTACAAGATTATGAAGCTTGCCTTTGAGGATGGTGAATTTAAGTAAAAAATAAAGCGGCCTTTTAGGCCGCTTGTTTTTTACAATCCAATTAGTTTCTTTAAAGGGTCATCGCCCCCAAACAACAATTTTTCTGGATTTTCAACCATACGTTTGATATCCATAAGGAATGCTGCCGAGTCCTTACCATCGATAATGCGGTGATCGTACGATAACGCAACATACATTATGGGTCTAATTTCCACTCGACCATTTATGGCTACAGGCCTATCCACAATGTTATGCATCCCCAGTATTGCCGATTGCGGATAATTGATTATGGGGGTTGATAGCATTGAGCCAAAGATTCCTCCGTTAGTTATGGTAAAGGTACCACCATTTAGCTCATCGAGGGTTATTTTGCCCTCCCTGGACTTTGTAGCTAAACGTAGAATTTCCTTCTCAATATCGGCAAAACCAAGGGTATGGGCATTACGAATTACCGGAACCATCAAACCCTTTGGGGTTTGAACAGCTATTCCCATATCTATGTAGTTTGGGGTAACTATGTCATCACCATCAATCATTGAATTAGTCATGGGATGAAGTTTTAACGCTTCAACTGCAGCCCGCACAAAAAACGACATCAACCCTAACTTAACACCATACTTTTGCTGAAAATCGCTTTGGTATTTGGTTCTGATCTCCTGAACACGGCTCATATCAACCTCGTTGAAGGTAGTAAGCATTGCCGTGGTATTCTTAGCCGTTACCAAGCGCTCGCTAACCTTTTTCCTAAGCTGCGACATTCGGTTGCGATCCTCGGAACGTTCGCCAGCCAATGTCGGGTTTGTAGGGTTAGCAATGGGATCGGTTTTGCTCAAAGCCTCCCTAACCATTTGCACATCGCTTGCAGTAATTCTCCTCAATCCATCAATAACATCATCGATGCTGAGGTTATACTCATGCATTAGCTCACGGGCAAGCGGGGTAACCTTTACATTTTGACTTTTAGCCTCATTGGCTTGTTCCGTAACTTTTAATTCCTCTGCCTTTGCGTTTGAAACCTGAGCGGTTTCCTTTTCTACTATATCATTTTTTTCACCAACACTATTGGTTTTCAATGACTTTCCAGCAAACGATGTATCAATCTTACAGCAAACCTCATTGACCTTTACCATGCCCTGCTCAACTACAATGGCGATTTTTCCTGATTCAGGAGCAATGATAGGCAGAGTTGCCTTTTCCGATTCAACCTCGGCAATCTCCTGATCTTTTTCTACAAAATCGCCATCGGAAACAAGCCAACGGGTAAGTTCAACTTCCGAAATCGACTCGCCTGGCGATGGAATTTTTACATCTATCAGCATAGTTACAATATTTTATGGTTTTACTACTTGCGTTCAAAATACTCGTACTGGTTAAGCCTGTCGAATCGTTTTGAACCCTCCTCGCATTGCAATCCGCAATACTTATTCTTAAGCTCACAGGTGCAAGGCCTAAATACCTTAGTTACTATTTCTTTTTGCTCCAGATTATGAATTTTGCTCAAACCAACAGCAGGGCTCCCGCTTGGTGCACGTGAAATAACCTCAAGTGGAACACCAATAACTTTATCCTTAACAAAATTCCATCCACCCATGTTTTGAGGTTCTTCCTGAACCCAAAGCCATTTTTTAGCATTTGGATACCTTTCAATGACCCTGGCAATTTGATTGGATGGGAAAGGATATAGCTGTTCAACCCGAACCAAGGCAATATCTGTAACATCAAGTTCCTCCTTGCGCTGCAGTAGATCGTAGTATATCTTTCCGCTACAGAAAACAACCCGTGATACCGATTTTTCATCAACATTGGTATCATCAATTACCTCATTGAATACTCCATTTTCAAGTTCCTGTAAGGTTGAAATGTTCTTAGGATGACGAAGTATGCTTTTGGGTGTAAAAACCACCAGCGGGGTTCTGAAATCGCGCTTTAGTTGCCTGCGCAGGGCATGGAAGAAGTTGGCAGGGGTTGTAGCATTTACAATTTGCATATTATTTCGTGCGGCAAGGGTAAGAAATCTCTCAATTCGGGCGCTCGAATGCTCAGGGCCTTGGCCCTCGAAACCGTGTGGCAAAAGCAGCACTAAACCCGACTGTAGCCCCCACTTATCTTCGGCCGAACTTAAATATTGATCAATTATAACCTGGGCCACATTGTGGAAATCGCCAAATTGAGCCTCCCAGATCGTAAGCCCATTAGGTAAAGCCACAGAATAACCGTACTCAAAACCTAATACAGCATACTCCGAAAGCAGACTATTGTAAACCGAAAAAGAAGCCTTTGCGCCTTGAATATATTGAAGAGGATAGTATTTCTCCTCGCTTCCTTGAATTGAGTAAACTGAATGGCGATGCGAGAAAGTCCCCCTTTCGGAATCTTGCCCGCTTAAACGAACGGGATGCCCTTCGGCAATGAGAGTTCCGTAAGCTAAAAGTTCAGCCATTGCCCAATCAACCCTTTGTTGATTATAGTTCTCGCGTCGTTCATCTATAATCTTTACTAACTTTTTGAAAAGATCGACCCCACTGGGCAGCTCAATCAATACTTTCGATACCCTGTCGAGTTCATTTCGGCTTACACCGGTTTCAGGCGATTTCTCAAAATCGTGATGGGTTGAATACCTGTAGCCAGATGACTTTTCGGGAATGAACCGACCTATTCTGATTTTAGGGTTTGCCTGTGCAAACACAAAACGCTCTTCGAGCATGGTATCGTAATCCTTTCGGATAGCAGCGGCATCGTCAACTGAAATCACCTTTGCATCAACCAACTTGGATGTATATATATCCCTTACATTGGGATGTTTAGCAATCAAATCGTAAAGAACAGGCTGGGTAAAGCGCGGTTCATCGCCCTCGTTATGGCCATACTTGCGATATCCGAGTAAGTCGATGAACACATCGCGATGAAAAATTTGACGGAACTCAACCGCAATACGAACTACATGCAGTAATGCTTCCGGATCATCGGCATTAACGTGAAAGACCGGCGATAAGGTTACCTTAGCCACATCGGTTGAATAGGTGCTGCTGCGGGCATCGGTATAGTTTGTGGTAAAACCAACCTGATTGTTGAGAACAATATGAATGGTTCCACCGGTTGAATACCCATTGAGACGCGACATTTGAATGGTTTCGTAAACCACACCCTGCGCAGCAACCGCAGCATCACCATGTATTACTATGGGAATCAAACTATTAACATCACCTTGGTGAGCATCTTCAATCCGGGCCCGGGCTATTCCTTCGGCAACCGGGCCAACGGTTTCAAGGTGCGACGGGTTTGGCACAAGGTGCAGCCTAACCGATTTCCCTTTATCGGTTTCAATGGTGTTGCTATACCCTAAATGGTACTTAACATCCCCAAGGGTTGACTCATCATCGTATGCTTCGCCAATAAACTCAGCAAAAATTTCCTCGTAGGGCTTACGCATGATATTAGTTATCACGTTTAGCCTTCCCCTATGGGCCATGCCAATTACAAACTCCTTGACACCATGCTCAGCGCCATGCTCAATGGTGGCGTCAAGAGCTGGAATTAAGGCTTCGAGTCCCTCAAGGGAAAAACGCTTTTGACCTACAAATTTTCGATGTATAAATTGCTCAAACCCAACCGCTGCTGTTAAATGGTAAAGTATATGTTTTTGTTGTTCAGGACTAAACTCGGTGTGATTCAATGTACCTTCCACTTTGCCTTGAATCCATCCAACAAGTTCTGGTTCACGCATGTACATATACTCCACACCGATGCTACTGCAGTATATCCTATTAAGCCTATCAATTATGTCGGCTAGTGTACCATTGGGTAATCCAATAATTTCGCCAGCTTTAAACCGATTGCTTAAATCATCTTTTGTTAGTCCAAAGTTTTCGATATCGAGGGTAGGCTTGTGGCTTCGACGCGTCCTAACCGGGTTGGTTTTGGTGAATAGATGCCCACGCATCCGGTATGCATCTATCAATTTAATCACCTTAAATTCCGATTCAGTTACACATTCCTTTGTGCCGAACGAACCTGAAATGGCCAAATCGAAACCCATAAAAAACTTTTGCCAACCCTCATCAACCGAATGGGGATTGTTTTTCCACATCCGATAAAGCTCCTCAATTGCCTTTGGTTCAATATTGCCTAATATATTTTCCATACACACTATTTTTCACTAACCAACACTCGAACTATCTTTAAAGTTCAATGCTTACTTGAATTTTGCTAAAAAAACAATGTTTCAACCAGGGAATCCGAACAGTTTTTTTTGCTTAATGGTTTTTACCACATACTTTGGCACCATGCTTTCCCAGCGATTATCGTTATGTTGCAGCAAGTTCAAAACCTCGTCCGATGTAATTTTGAGCCACTCCTCGTTAACACCCGAAAGGCTAACTATTAAATCGTTCTGTTTCAGGTAGCGGTAGATGTGCATCACATCATCGGGTAGTTGAAGATCGTTGATGTTCATGATTTTACCCGTTTTTCGATCCAATGCCGGGTAGATGTAGAATTTTGTTCGAGCAGGGAACATCTTCCCCACCGCTTCGAGCAGGCCTCCTGCTAAGTTTGCATAGTACGATTTATCGAGCACCTTCACAAAAGTGGGAATCCCCATTACAATTCTTAGATTTTTATGCTTAAACCGTCCAAAGTAATCAACCAGCTTGTAAAACTCCTTAAAGTTTGATATCAAAACATTTTGACCCATGCCATTGAGCAAATCAACGCGATCCAAAAAATCGCGCTCCTTAAGCTCTCCCTCCTCAAGTAGATTATTTAGAGTGATTTCACAGATCTGAAGGGTATTATCAGGCTTAAACAGGGCATTTTTCTTAAAATGGGCATAGGATGTTTTAAGAATATCGAATCCCACGTAGGTAATTGGCCTGAAACGTCCCCTAAGAACAAGTGCATTTTTCTTATAAAGCATGTCGTCGGGTTCCTGGATATTGCCGTAACGGTCGAAAAATATAGCCGAAGTCATGCCGTTTTTTACGAGTTGTACGCCAAGTAGCCTATTATCAACATAAGCCAAATCGGGGCCATTCATCCGAACCATGGTAATCTCAACCCTATCCGAAGTAAGATTATCCATTAACGACTGTAAAAATAGCGTTGGGCTGTTGTAGTAAAAGAAACATGCGTAAATCAAGTTTACACCAAGAACTCCAAGCGTGTACTGCTGCAAAAGACCATCATTCTCATTAAGCCGAACGTGAATTACCACTTCGTTGGGTTCGCGTTGCTTTGTTAGTTCAAAACGCACCCCCAACCAACCATGCCCTTGATTATCCTTTCGAAAGTTGAGCGTTTCAACGGTATTGGCAAAGACAAAGTAGCGTTTTTCAGGTGTACGTTCGGAATCCAATACCTCTAAAAGCTGACTGTACTCAGCGGCCAGCATTTGCTGTAAACGCTTTAGACACACGTATCTACCGCTATCGCCCTCGCTGTAAAGGTAATCGCTAAAAACTTTATCGTAGGCCGATATGGTTTTAGCAATGGTACCCGATGCACCTCCAGCCTGAAAAAAAGCTCGGGCTACCTCTTGTCCACCGCCAATTTCGGCAATAGTGCCGTAAAATTTAGGGTCAAGGTTAACGGCTAAAGCCTTTCGCCTTGTGGTTAAAACTTCACGATTCATGAACTCGTTTTGTATAAAATTACAAAAAAATATGAAGTTTGTTCAAATAGATATCCAACTAAACTGTAACAGTAAAAGTAGATTTATTTGACTTTCTTATTACTAATTCTTATTAATGAGTAAATTGATATTAAATTTTACT
>LUYY01000100.1 GCA_001603415.1 Bacteroidales bacterium Bact_07
CATATCAACAAAAAATTTAACAAATTTAGTTAATCCTTTTTTTGTAACTTAGTTGCACTAAAACAAATGGTATTTTTCTATGAATCTACATGAGTATCAATCGAAAGAAATACTAAGGCAAGCAGGAGTTCCCGTGCCGGTAGGTTTAGTAGCCTTTACTAAAGATGAAGCTGTAAGGGCTGCCCAAGAGGTAATGAAACTCACCGAAACCGACACCATAGCTGTTAAAGCTCAAATTCATGCTGGTGGCCGTGGTAAAGGCGGCGGTGTGAAAATTGCCAAATCAATTGATGAGGTTGCTACCTATGCATCGAATATAATTGGGATGAACCTTGTGACCCATCAAACTGGCCCACAAGGGAAGCTTGTACGAAAAGTGCTTATTGAGCAGGGTATTTATCAACCGGGACCTTCGGCCATCAAGGAGTACTACATGAGTATTCTGTTAAACCGGGCAACCGGTCGGCATATGGTAATATACTCACCCCAGGGAGGCATGGACATTGAGGCTGTTGCCGCACAAACCCCTGAACTTATCTTCAAGGAAGAAATCCATCCAATGGGACTTCAAGCCTATCAGGCTCGTAAAATTGCCTTTAATCTTGGTTTATCGGGAAAGGCTTACCAGCAAATGGTTAAGTTTGTAATGTCGCTCTACGAGGCATTTACCAAGAATGACCTTTCGCTACTTGAGATTAACCCTGTTGTAAAAACATCGAACGACGATATTTTAGCTGCTGATGCCAAGTGTAGTATTGATGATAACGCCCTATACCGTCACCCTGATTTGGCTGAATATCGCGATATTAATGAAGAAGACCCAGCTGAGGTTGAGGCAGCTGAGCATAACCTCAACTTTGTTAAGCTCGATGGGAATGTTGGCTGTATGGTAAATGGTGCCGGCTTGGCCATGGCTACCATGGATATTATTAAACTTTCAGGAGGCGATCCGGCCAACTTCCTTGATGTAGGTGGCGGAGCAAATGCAAAAACCGTTGCCGCAGGTTTCAGGATAATACTGAAAGACCCCAACGTAAAAGCCATACTAATTAATATTTTTGGGGGTATTGTGCGTTGCGACAGAGTGGCACAGGGTGTGGTTGATGCTTACAAGGAGATAGGAAATATACCCGTTCCGGTTATTGTTCGCTTACAGGGAACCAACGCCCTTGAGGGTAAAAAACTGATCGACGAATCCGGATTAAAGGTTTACAGTGCCATCACACTGCAGGAAGCAGCTAATCTGGTAAAGCAAATGGTAAACTAATAATGAAAAACGGGGCTAAGCCCCGTTTTTTTATTACTTCTTGGTTGAGCAAGTGCTTATCCCAAACAGGGAGTAAAGCCCACATGTTCCTGTTAATGCTGTGGCAAGGGGAACTATAGCCAATAATCCCCACCAGCTCTGGTAGTAAATACCTACACCAGCAATTACCAAAGCAATCAGGATTCTGATCACCTTGTCAACTTTTCCTACATTCTTTTCCATAATTTCAAAATTTGTTGTTTAGTTAGTATATAAACAAATTTACAAATAAAAAAGTTCATTTACCACCTAACCGGTTTTCGCCTAAAAGGCATAGTCATGCATCGTGCACCACCTCCGCCACGGGGCAACTCACTCCCATCGAGTGCCACAACAAATTTCTTGTAGGAGTTCATATCAACCTTACCAGCAACAATATCTTTTGCTTTAAGTATTTCAAAACCGTTCTTGTTCATCTCTTCAAGGGTATTGATATTTCGGCCGTAGCCAATTACCTTACCAGGACCAATTGCAACAAAATTAGCCCCGCTGTGCCACTGTTCGCGTTCCTGTATCCAACGGTCCTTAGTGCCACCACAAACTATTGGTTTTAAATCGATACCCAGGCTCTTGAGGGCAACCAAGAGGTTATCAACGGTTTTTATTTCCTTAACCCTACCTTTATCAATGGTAATATGAACGGTTTGATAGCGGTTAGGTTGAAGAATTATAGGCTCATACACCATGCACTTATCGTAATCGAGCATGGTAAACACCATATCGAGGTGAATGAACGACTCAGGCTTGTAGGGTAATTCCTGAACCAGGATATGCCGAGTCTTCTTATCGTCGCGGGCAAGGAATCGGGTAAGAATAAAGTCAATACCATGGGTATTGGTTCTAATGCCATTGCCAATCAAAAGGATATCGTTGCGAACAACAAGCACGTCGCCACCCTCAATGGTAACATCGCCAGGATTATTGAAAGTGGTAGGATTAATGGTTTGGGTATTAAATACTCCTGAACGGGAAAAAATGGCCTCCATGATGATACTTTCCCTATCCCTTACGGCATTTGCCATTTTGGCAATTAGCACATCCTCGCCAATGGCTATTGAAGCATCACGGGTAAAATAGAAATTGTAAAGCGGACGAAGGGCAAACCTCTCCTTGCTCAAGAAGTTGGTTAGGGTGTTCCGCACAAGGGGAACCCCTTCGATTAGCATCCTGGCAAGCTGTTTAGCATCAATATCGATGAGGTAATCGAACAACGACATGGCATTCTCGTGCCTGCAAATCTTTTCGAGCAGGTATTCCTTGTTTTCGTAATCCACGAGCACCCTTTCAAGCAAATCGACAACTTCGTATGTCTTTGCTACCTTTGAAAGTACCCCACTCAGCTGAGAATATTCCTTTCGGGCAACGTTAAGGTTAAGAATATCGCTGTATAATGCACGTTGTGCATTTTCGGGAGTCATATTTTCCACTTCGGCGCCTGGAGTATGCAAAATCACACCCTCAAGCTCACCAATCTCTGAGTTAAGATTAACATCCACCCTTTCCATAATAGTTGTAAATCAAATTTATTGCAAAGTTAATCGTTTGTTCGGAAAAGCTAAATGTGTTAAGAAACATACAAATACATTCGAACCTGAACGGTCATGCGACTTGGTAACTTTTTTACCTCGTACCAGGGGTAAAAAAAAGTGCCTTAGGAAAACCTAAGACACTTAAGACACTTTTGTATAGAATGGTTATCGTTTACATGTAATCCTCAATAGGTGCACAGGTACAAACCAGGTTTCGGTCACCGTAGCCAGCATCTATCTTGCTAACGTAAGGCCAGAACTTGTTCTGCATAACCCATGGCAAGGGATATGCAGCCTGCTGACGGGAGTAAGCATGTTTCCACTCATCGGCGGTAACCTCGGGGGCGGTATGGGGAGCATTAGCAATCAGGTTATCGGTTTTATCGGCTTTGCCGTTCCTGATATCTTCAAGTTCCCCCTTAATGGCAATCATCATATCAACAAATCTATCGAGTTCCTGTTTCGACTCACTCTCGGTTGGTTCAACCATCAAACTTTCATGAACAGGGAAGGATACAGTTGGTGCATGGTATCCGTAATCCATCATTCTACGGCCAACATCGCTGGTATCTACGCCGTAGGCCATCTTAAAGTGGTGGCAATCGAGTATCATCTCGTGGGCAACTCTTCCGGTTTCACCGGTGTAAAGTATTTTGTAGTGATCCTTTAACCTTGCGGCCAAGTAGTTTGCATTTAGAATTGCCATTTTGGTTGCCTGTGTTAAACCTTCGGCACCCAACATTAAGATGTATGCGTATGATATTTCAATCACGCTTGCGCTTCCCCATGGTGCAGCAGCAACTGCTGTGATTGCCTTTTCGCCTCCGGTTTTTACTACGGGATGCGAGGGCAGGAAGGGAGCTAAATGTTTAGCAACAGCTATTGGGCCAACTCCAGGACCACCGCCACCGTGTGGGATGGCAAATGTTTTGTGCAGGTTGAGGTGACAAACATCGGCGCCAATCTCACCAGGGCTGGTTAAGCCTACCTGAGCGTTCATGTTTGCGCCATCCATGTAAACCAAACCTCCATTCTGGTGAACGATATCCATCATTTCCTTAATTCGGCTCTCAAATACTCCGTGGGTCGATGGATAGGTAACCATGAACGCAGCAAGATTATTCTTGTTCTGCTCAGCTTTGGCACGAAGATCATCAACATTGATATTTCCATTCTCGTCGCAAGCAACAACTACCACCTGCATGCCTGCCATGGCAGCACTTGCTGGATTTGTACCGTGAGCCGACGAAGGAATTAGTACAACATTCCTGTGCCCCTCGCCACGATTAATATGGTACTGGCGTATTACCATTAAACCGGTGTATTCGCCAGCTGCTCCGGAATTGGGCTGTAACGATACGGCATGGAAACCTGTTATCTCTGCCAGATACTGCTCAAGCTCACGAATAACCTGCATATAGCCCTCGGCTTGTTCGGCAGGTACAAACGGATGTAAACTGTTCCACTCAGGCCAGCTTAAAGGCAACATGGTGGTTGCTGGGTTTAACTTCATGGTGCAGCTACCCAACGATATCATACTATGGTTAAGTGCAATATCGCGGCGTTCAAGTTTCTTAATGTAGCGCATCATTTCGGTTTCGGAATGGAAACTATTGAAAACCTTATCGGTTAAGTATGCTGATTTACGGCGGAGGTTTTCGGGAATGGCTATGGTTTCTTTTATCTCTGAAATGGCATTGAACTTTTTCCCTATAGCCTCAGCAAATAGGGAGAGTAAATTGTTAGCATCGCTTACCGATGTGGTTTCATCGAAGCTGATGCCAATAGTGCCATTCTGTTTATAGTTCAAGTTGATTTCGCGAGCTAAAGCACGCTTGCGAATATCGTCGATGGTAATACCCGATGGTAGTTCAACCTCAAGGGTATCAAAAATATTTTTAACATTTTGCTTATAGCCCATTCCCATGAGCTCAGCGTTAACCTGAACGGCCAAACTATGAACATACGACGCTATTCGGCGAATTCCTTCGGGGCCATGGTAAACGGCGTACATCCCCGCCATGGTAGCAAGCAGAGCCTGAGCTGTGCAAATATTTGAAGTTGCACGCTCGCGTTTGATGTGCTGCTCACGGGTTTGAAGTGCCATACGCAATGCCTTGTTGCCATGCCTATCGATTGAAACGCCAATAATACGGCCAGGCATGCTACGCTTAAACTCATCCTTACAAGCGAAATATGCAGCATGAGGGCCGCCAAAGCCCATAGGAATACCAAAACGTTGTGTTGAGCCACAGGCAATATCGGCACCCCATTCGCCCGGAGGGGTAATTAGGGCCAAACTCAAAATATCGGCAACAGCTGTAACCAATGCGCCAGCCTCATGTGCTTTTGCCGCAAATGCAGCATAGTCGCGAATGTTTCCTTTAGCTGATGGGTATTGAACAATAACGCCAAACTCTCGTCCAGTAAAATTATACTCGCTATAGCACCCTGTAACTACTTCAATCCCTTGAGGATTTGAACGGGTTTTTATTACATCGAGGGTTTGAGGGAAAATATCCTGATCAACAAAAAGTACATTTTTGCCTGCCTTAACAGCCTCGCGTGAGCGAAGGTTATACATCATGAACATTGCCTCGGCAGCAGCGGTAGCCTCATCGAGCAGCGAAGCGTTGGCGATTTGCATGCCAGTTAGCTCAATCACCATGGTTTGGAAATTGAGCAAAGCCTCCAGCCTTCCCTGGCTAATCTCGGCCTGGTATGGAGTGTACGATGTGTACCAACTTGGGTTCTCGAAAATATTTCGCAAAATTACCGATGGAGTAACTGTACCGTAGTAACCCATTCCAATAAAACTCTTGTAGAGTTTATTCTTGGCAGCAAGCTTACGCATGTGTGTCAGGAACTCAAACTCCGACATGGGTGCAGGGAGGTTGAGCGGCTTTTTTAGCCTAATATTGGAGGGTACTGTTTGGTTGATTAACTCATCAAGCGATGATACCCCAATTACCTTGAGCATTTCGGAAACCTCATGGTCGCGAGGACCATTATGGCGTGATATGAATTTATCCGTGTACATATTATAGTTTTTTATTTAAAGATTATCAGCAAAATTACCAATTTGACTTAAAATTTATAGCTAAACAAAAGATTTTTATGAATGTTTTATAACAACAAACTA
>LUYY01000101.1 GCA_001603415.1 Bacteroidales bacterium Bact_07
GCTTCAACAGGAAAACTAATGCCATTGAAATCAACCAAAACAAAGTAATACAAGCCATTTGTATGGTTAATAATTTCAATGGGATACTCATTCAACCACTCCTCATTAAAAGCCTTTTCAGAGGCTATAAAGAATCGGATACTAATGCCCTTTTCGGCAAGATTACCAAGTAGTTTGAAATCGAAATTGCCCCAAGGTTCTACCTCAGCCAACTCCTTTTGAGCCTTTTTAATGGCATTATCGAACTGTTCACGTTCACGCTGAAGCAGTTCAACCCGCGAAACTATTTCATCGGCCGGTAGGCTAAGTGAAATCTTTTCGTTAGGGGCAGTGCGGGTTTCAAGGAACTTGATAGTAGACGAAATTTTACCTATCCTGGCAAGAATATCCTTCTCATCCTCGTCAACGTTTCGGTTTTCCATGGATATATCAACAACGCCCAGTTCCTGAAGTTTAAGCAGGAAACTGTCGAAATCGCGGTGATAAACCAGGAAGTTATATTTATACATCGGTGTTATCATGACTCAACCTCCACGTTTTCGTAACGTTTTTTCACTATCTTCATAGCCGATTTCGAAAGGTTTTCTTCATCCTCAAGGAATCGTTTAATCTTTCGAATGGCATTTTCATAACCGGGTATTTGAACCTTTTCGTAGAGGTTAACCTTTTGGGTAGTTTTCTTACGCGCATGGTCGAGGAGTCTCATTTTTTCGTGGTAGAAATCGCGTTCAAGCCCAATTTCGGCCAGTTCTTTGAGAATCTTTACGCCATCGGTATACCAGTAGGGGCGCGCGAAAACGCTGTATTCCTTAACGCTAAAAATAACCTCTTGGAGAACAGGAATTTTCACCCCGGCAATTTTGATAGTTCCAAGCCTAACGTCGTCAATTTGAATAAGATTGCGTTCGAATTCACCCCAGAGGCTAACCATATACTCGTAATCCTTGATTCGTTTGGCTAGCTGGTCTTCGAGTTCCTGCATCCTATTCTTAGCGCGCTTAACCTCCATACGCAAAGCCGACTCCTTATTTTTTAGGGTAGGCAAAGCTCTTTGGCGGATTTTAAGCTGCTTATTGAGCTCGTTAAGCGAAGTTTTATTGAACTGAAACTTAATTGCCATGATTTTAGCTCATTATTAGTTAGCCGGCCAGTATTTCTCAACCAATTCGTTCTTAATGGCCACCTCGGTTTTAGAGAAATATTTGGCGAAGAGTTGCCATGCAGTATTGAGCATGGTATCAACCTCTACGTTAACATCAATTGCCAGCAACTTTTCGGAGTAGTCGCGGGCAAACTTGAGGGCACGTTCATCGTATTCGGTGAGGTCGAAACCATTTTCCAATTTAGTTTTGGCGTTGGCTGCATCGGCATAAAGACGAACTGCAGCGTTCATTACCTGGGGGTGATCCTCGCGGGTTTTCTTACCGATTACAAGCTGTTTCAAACGTGAAAGGCTTCGGAATGGGTCAACAATAACCTTACCGGTATCGCTATCGGTTCGGAGGAAAAGTTGCCCCTCGGTAATATAACCAGTGTTATCGGGGATAGCATGGGTAATATCGCCACCCGAAAGGGTAGTTACCGCAATAATGGTAATAGAGCCACCATCGGGGAACTGAACGGCTTTCTCGTAGATTTTAGCAAGATCGGAATATAAGGAACCGGGCATAGAATCCTTTGAGGGGATTTGGTCCATACGGTTCGATACAATACTAAGAGCGTCGGCGTAGAGTGTCATGTCGGTAAGGAGAACAAGTACCTTTTCCTTTTTCTCCACCGCAAAGTACTCGGCAGCCGTCAGTGCCATATCGGGCACAAGTAGGCGTTCAACAGGAGGTTGTTCAGTGGTATTAACAAAGCTGATGATACGGTCGAGTGCGCCGGCATTTTCGAATACATTCTTGAAGAAAAGGAAGTCGTCGTTCGATAATCCCATACCTCCCAGAATGATTTTATCGGCCTGAGCCCGGAGGGCAACCATAGCCATAACCTGGTTGAAGGGTTGGTCGGGGTCGGCAAAGAATGGGATTTTTTGGCCTGTTACCAGCGTGTTATTCAGGTCGATACCTGCAATACCGGTAGCAATAAGTTCTGATGGTTGCTTACGGCGAAGCGGGTTAACCGATGGTCCTCCAATTTCGCGGGGCTCGCCTTCGATTTCGGAATCGCCAAACATGGGACGACCATAGGCATCGAAGAAACGCCCAGCCAAATCGTCGCTAACCTTGAGCTTTGGAGGTTCACCAAAGAAAACGACCTCGGCATTTGTGGGAATACCCTCAGTACCACTAAATACCTGAAGGGTAACCATATCGCCCATAATTTTTACGACTTGTGCCAAGCGACCGTGCACCATAGCCAATTCCTCGTTGGCTACACCTTGAGCTCGAAGCGATACGGTAGCCTTTGTGATACCCGTTAGCTGGGTGTATATTCTTTGAAAAGCTTTAGTTTCCATTACTGTACCCTTCTTTCGTTAAGAATTGTTTCAAGTTCCTTTTCGTAGTTATAGAATTCTTCGGACTGGAACTCAGAGTAGTTCATTTGCTTTAGAGCGTTAATAATGCGTTTGTAATACGATGAGCATTGCTCAAATCCATCGAAGTGGAAATTGGTATCACAAATTTGCATTACCTTTTCAAGCATGTATCGTTGGCGATTCAATGGGGTATTGCAATCGATTTTATCGAAAGCATCCTGCTGAAGCACAACAAAGTCGATGATTTCGGCTTTCCAGTAACGATCGTGGTAATCGAGAGGAACACCGTCATCACCTAATATATTGATTTGCTCATAAGCTTCTCTTCCGCGCTGGATAATGTTTTTGGATTTCATTACCAAGCTAACCCATTTTTCGCTAATATTCTTGTTCAAATACTCCTGGATTTCAGGATATTCAAGGTACTTGGAATAACTGTCCATGGGGTCGATAGCCGGATATCGTTTACTATCGGCACGTTGTTGCGAAAGCGCATAGAAACAGCGGGCAGCCTTTTTTGTTGATTCGGTTACAGGTTCCTTAAGGTTACCACCTGCAGGTGAAACCGTACCAATAAAGGTAACTGAACCGGTATTGCCATTATTTAGGTAAACAAAGCCTGCGCGGGCATAGAAGTTTGCAATAACTGCCGATAGGTCCATGGGGAAAGCATCGGGACCCGGAAGTTCCTCAAGGCGGTTACTCATCTCACGTAAAGCCTGAGCCCAGCGCGATGTGGAGTCGGCTAAAAGAAGCACTTTGAGTCCCATGGAACGGTAATATTCACCAATGGTCATTGCGGTGTAAACCGAAGCCTCACGGGCTGCAACAGGCATATTTGATGTATTACAAATGATTGTGGTTCGTTCCATTAGCTTACGACCGGTGCGAGGGTCATCAAGATGAGGAAACTCGGTAAAGATTTCAACCACCTCGTTTGCACGCTCACCGCAGGCAGCCATAATGATCATATCGGCATTGGCCTGCTTAGCCAAAGCATGCTGAAGCACTGTTTTACCGCAACCAAAAGGCCCAGGAATAAATCCGGTTCCACCCTCAGCGATAGGGTTAAGCGTATCGATTACCCTAACGCCGGTTTCCAAAATTTTAAACGGGCGGGGTTTTTCTTTATAAGCAGTAATAGCCTTCTTAACAGGCCACTTTTGGTACATGGTAACTTTATGCTCTTCACCCTTAGAATCAACCAGAACCGCAATGGTATCGGATACCTTATATTTACCTGCGGGAACAATTGATTTTACTGTGTACTTGTCGGTAAAGGTGAAAGGCACCATGATCTTGTGTTTCACCCAGTTTTCGGGAACCTCACCAAGCCAATCGGCAGCTACAACCTGAGTGCCGGGCTCAACAAGAGGTGTAAAATCCCATTCTGAATCAAAATCAAGGGCATCGGTGTAATCGCCACGCTGAAGGAAAATGCCCTTCATTTTTGCCAAATCGTGTTGAAGTCCATCGTAGTTTTTGGAGAGTAGGCCTGGGCCAAGTGTTACCTCAAGCATGTGCCCTTGGAACTCAACAGGAGTTCCAACTCGTAGGCCGCGAGTGCTCTCGAACACCTGCACGTAAGCCAGTTTCCCAATAACCTTGATAACCTCAGCCATCAGCTTAGTGCCTGCGAGATTGATGTAGCATATCTCGTTTTGGGCAACCGGGCCGTCGACTTCAACAACCACAAGGTTCGAAATTATTCCGGTTACTTTTCCTTGAGTTTTCATTATATTATTTATTGATTAATAATCGCATTTATAGTTTCTCGGAAAGGTTATAGGACGATTTCAGATCATCGAATAGCCTTTTGAACAGTTCCTCACCGGTTTTAGCATCGAGCTTTAACCAACGATGAACAATACCGGCACGAATAAAGAAGCCCAGTATGAAGTTGATATTAAAATAATCCCAAGTGGTTAATTCGACCGACATATCCCATTTAATGAGATCGAGCTTACGTTCGCGCTCCAGGATATCAGAAATGTCGGTAGCCTGTATCAACCTATCAATGTAATCGACTTCGCGCTTGAGTCCAAAGTCGGCAGCCTGACTTTTAACCAAAACCTCAGTTAGCCAGTAGTTGCCAACCATTTGGGTAGCCGGGTCAATGCCTAAGCGGCGGCAGTTAAGGGCTGCCATTACGTTGTTGAGATCGCGCTGAAAGCTAAACCAGTACCGAATAAAGTCGTTATTATGATTAATAGCAAGGCTATAAAACGATTCGAGAAACCGAACTTCGGGTAGTTTTTCCACCTCAAAGATATCCTTGGTTTCCTCGTCCTGGTCAACCACCTCGTCGGCAGAGCGCTGCTTACCGGTGTAGCTGTAGTAAAAATCCTGCATGTATTGGGGGAGCAGATGTATATTCTCATCGAGCTCATCGAAAACAAACTTCTCAAATGATCCCAAATCGTTAAACTCAAGTCCACGGTTAAGGAGTTTGTTGAGGAAGTTGTCGTTATCGTAGGGTAAATGCAGGAACTCTACCAGGCGGTAATCGGAAGGGGAAACCTGTTCCTTGACTTCCTGTTTCAAAGCGTTAACGCTGAAATCCTTTCGGTCCTGATCCATGATCAGCTCCGGAAGGCCAGCCACCAGGTAGTAGTAGTTTCGCATCATTCTACTTGCCTCCAAAAAGCATTGCTACAATTTTAGGACGCATGAAGTCCTTGAAGAGGTTCTCGAAATCGGCCTCGGTAAAGCTAACCACATAGCTGCCATCCTTGGGCCCAATACGGAAACCATACTTGATACCTTTGTCAACCTGAACTTCCACTTCCTTATTGAGTAAGGCATGGGTTTTAGAAGTGAAGTGTTCGGTAATGGTCTTAGCCATTTCTTCGGGTACCAAAATGCGCAGGCTTACGCTCTCGGCAGAGTTTGGATCCCAACGGTTAATAGCCGTTTCTATAACCTTTTTCATGAACTCGGCATCTTTCAAGGTATCAACTATGGGTGCTTGGTATAGCTTGGTTTCGATAAGCGAGACGATTTGCTGCTTAAGCCCGTTGATAACCTGTTTAGCCGAAAGAGTTACCTCTGTGTCGATATTTTTGCGGTAATCGTCGGCCTCCTTGCGGGCTGCGGCAACTATTCTATCGGCTTCGGCCTTTGCATCGGCCAAAATGCGTGTAGCATCCTCCTTGGCCTTGGCCACTAGCTGATTAGCTTCGGCCTGGCCCTTTTCAAGACCTTCGCGGTATATCTTCTCGGTTAACTCTTGAAGCTTATTCTGCATAGCTTGTTCCTCCTGAATTATATGATTTTTGTAAGGTTATTCAAGTCTTAATCAGATTTAAACCACTGCAACCTGTTACGGCAAAAATATGGTTAGGTTATAGGCAAAAATATGACAATTGTTATGATTTTACCAGTGATTAAATAGCCAAACGCCCTACGAATCTATATATAAACCTATCAATCAATAAATTATGTCAAAGCTAATTAAATGTTAACAATTTCACATTAAAAATATTTAACATTCTGCAAACGTTAGCATGTTAACAATTTATTTTATCTAAAGCAATTCTAAGGGCATCAATAATCTTATCTGCTGGTTCAATGCCTATTGATAGCCGTACCATTCCCGGGAACGGAAATTTATCGCCCCAAACCGGTTCAACAGGCATAAGTATAGTGTCGGCATCACCCAGGGTAGGAACTAAGTGAATACTTTCCGAAACAGCTTGAATAAATGTGTTGCAGTTGTGCTGTTTCTGTAAAAAGCTATCACCCTTTAAATCAAAGGTAACAATGCCACCGTAACCATTTGAAAAAATACGTTTTGCAATACTTGACGTTGGATGATCGGGCAACGATGGGTAAAGAACTTTCTCCACTGCGCAATGCGCTGAAAGGAATTCCGCAACTAGTTTTGCGTTTGAGAAATGCTGTGCTATACGCAGATGAAACGACTTTAGGTAATCGAGTAAACGGTATGCATCATCGGGTGAGAGCATATGCCCCACCAGCTTGCGATACTCTATGGCTTGCTTAAGCAAATCGGGATCGTTTCCGCAAACCACACCGGCTGAGAGGTTACCATGGCCTGCAAGGTACTTGGTGGCGCTGTGAACAACCAAATCGGCTCCAAAATCTAATGGTTTGAAAATGTATGGCGTAGCAAAAGTATTATCTACAATTACCTTGGCACCAAATCGCTTTGAAATCTTGATAATTTCTGGCACATCGGCCACAATGAGCATAGGATTAGAAATGGCTTCGAGGAAAACAACAGCAGGTTTGTGCAGTTCCACAAGCCTTTCGAACTGGCTGATGGAGTATGAATCGCTGGTTGGGGAAAATCGGATAATATCAAAGCCCCGACGGGCAATCAAAACTTTATCGATAAAGGTATTTGTTCCCCCATAAATCTCTGAAAAGAAAAGCCACTTTACAGGTTGAACGTTAGTCTGAAAAATTGAAAGGGCAATGTCAATGGCAGACAATCCCGATTGCGCTAATAATGCCCAACTGGAACCTTCAACCTTTGCCAACTCCTCCTCCGTTTCAACAACGGTAGGGTTTCGATAACGGGAGTAAATGTAAAGTTCGGGATCGGCGGGATGATTAAGCTCATCGGCAAAAGCCTTTT
Source organism: Bacteroidales bacterium Bact_07 (assembly GCA_001603415.1). Classification (GTDB taxonomy): domain Bacteria; phylum Bacteroidota; class Bacteroidia; order Bacteroidales; family Tenuifilaceae; genus Tenuifilum. The sequence continues at coordinate 7,083 of LUYY01000101.1, forward strand.
TCATAGTAGGAATATCCTTCAACCAAAATCCAGAATCCCTGAAAATAGGAGTTCGAATGGAGTTTACCTTTTTCACATGCCAAGTTTTAAAAATGCAAGTTAGTAAAAATATCTAAAAGAGGATTAGTAAGGCGATTTGATTTTTTGCATATGTCGTTAATTAACTAAACAATAGTAGTAAAGCGTTTAATTAAGTTTTATGTTGTGAATTGAATAAATTTTACTTATACCTTTGCCACGGCTAAAATTAAGGTAATTAATAATGAATATCGATTTTACACAGTGGCCTAATGCATTGGATTTTGCTATAACCATATGCGATACCAAAGGCACAATACTTTTCATGAATGATAAGTCGCAGCAGGTTTTTGCCCGTTGGGGTGGCAAGGAATTGATAGGCAAAAACCTTTTCGATTGCCATTCCGAAAACTCGGTAAGAATGATTAAGGAAATGATAGCCAGTGGAAAATCGAACACCTACACCATCGAGAAGAAAGGCATTAAAAAGCTTATCCACCAGACGCCTTGGTATAGCAATGGTAAGGTTGCGGGTATGGTAGAAATTTCAATTGAAACTCCTGAAGGGATGCCACACAGGATTCGATAAATATTTTGATTAGCAATAAGAATTGAAACCTGTTATGCAAGGGAAAATACCTTGGAACATATAGCCACTTGAGAGAAATTCACCTATTACTTTCCTTTGCGCCAACGCTCGAAAATTGAAATTTTGGGTTGTGTTGATGCCTGAAAAATCCCTTTGTTAACCTTTCGTATGTCCTCCACCACGTAAAAGAGGTTAGGATTAAAGTTGAAGAGCAGCTGCTGAACCGCAGGAAGGTTTTTGCGATTTATTACGGAATACACAATGCTCACGTCACCTTGGGCCCCCTGTGCTTGAAAGGTTGTAGCGCCAAAACCATTTGTGTTAAGAATGCGAACCAGTTCAGCGCCGTTATCGGTTGAGAATACCCTGACCAAAACTTTTCCAAAAGCCAATCGCTCCTCAACCAACATACCAATATAGTTACCTGTTGCAAAGCCGGCTGCATATCCAAAATAACAGGCAAAGTTATTGAGGTTCTTCATTATTTGACTTATGGCAACAATCCAGATAAACACCTCAAAAAAGCCTAAAAATGGGGCTATGTGGCGTTGCCCCTTGGATACATAGATAATTCGCAATGTTCCAATGGTAACATCGCAAATTCGGGCTAAAAAGATAAGTAAGGGCAAAACACCGTAAAGGTATATATCGGATTGTAAGAAGTCGGTAGCCATTGGGTAGGTTTTCAATGCATCAGCAAATTTAAGCAAATAATAATTACCATAAAAATTACTAAATTTAAGGCTTTAAAAACCATTGAAATGATTTGGAAGCATTATTTAATTATGGCGGGAATTTGCATAACTAGCCAAATAGCCCTAAGCCAAGTTAAAAACATAGAGCAATCCCCCATTGACACCAAGGATTTAATGAATACCGTTAAATTTCTATCGTCGGAGCGATTTAAAGGTCGTTTACCTGGTTCTGTAGAGTACGAACAGGCATCGAGGTATGTGGCCACCAGATTTAAAAATGCCGGTTTAAAGCCGTTGATAGGGAATTCCATGCTACAAGAGTTTGACGAAGAGGTAAACTACATACTGGATGCAAGGGTATTTCTCATAGACCAAAACAATCGCCCAACTCAACCAATGTATTTAGGCGATGATTTCGTTTGCAGGGGATTTACCGGTTCAGGTGAGGTACGAGGCGAAACAGTGTTTGCCGGTTTTGGCATTAAAACCGATGAATACAACGATTACCGTAGCATTGATGTTCGCAATAAGATTGTAATTGTATTTAAGTCGATTCCACCATGGAAACCAGGCTCAGGCAGTTGGGGCGATACCTCGCCACGTGCAAAGGCACGAATAGCCAAAGAACTTGGAGCAAAAGCCATTATTTTTATTAGTGAACCGCAAATGGTACCAAATACCATGTTGTATGGAAGCATAGCCTGTGGTCCAAAACCACATTTGGAAGATTTCCCAATGATTCATGCTGGTAGCAAGTTAACCGATAGTCTTTTCAGCAAGTTACCCTACAAACCCGCCGATTATTACGAGATGATAAAGCGTGATAAAGCCCCCCACTCTATTGAAACCGACAAATCGATCTATATCAACATTCGCGCAGTTTACCAGGAGGGAAAAAAGACCTTTAACGTTGTGGGTTTCCTTGAAGGCGCCGATCCAAAACTCAAAAACGAGTATATTGTTCTGGGAGCCCATCTTGACCATGTTGGCTACCAGGGCGATAAACTTTATTTTCCCGGTGCCAACGATAACGCCTCGGGTGTTGCAGGGCTAATAGCCATTGCCGAGGCTTTGAACAAATCTGCCATTAAGTTACCCCGATCCGTTGTATTTGTTGCTTTCTCGTCGGAAGAATCAGGTTTAAAAGGATCAAAGCATTTTGTAGCAAATATGCCATTCCCTTCCGAAAAGGTTATTGCCATGCTAAACTTTGACTGTATAGGGCAAGGCGATAGCATTGCGATAGGAGGTAGACTAAGCTATCCTAAACTATGGAAAAAGGCAAAGAAAATTGATCGCAAAACAACCAAACTTCTCAGTCCTAAAACTTTTGGCGGTGGTGGTGCCGACGCGCAAGCATTCCATGAGGTTGGCATTCCTACCCTATACTTTAATACAAGCGGGGGGTACAAATTTTTGCATCAAACAACCGATAAACCGGAAACTCTAAATCCAATGGTGTTTGAAAAGGTGGTTCATTTAGGTTACTTGACGGCAATGGAACTTGCTACTAAAAGGTATAAACGGGAAAAAGATAGGCAAAAAAAATAGGCCTCGTAAATGAGGCCTATTTTTTACTTCCCTTCAATCCATTTAATTACTTTATCGGTATTAGGCTTATCCTTTGGAGGAATCATATCAACCAGATTACCATTTTCGTCGATCAAGTATTTTTGGAAATTCCATTTAACGTCACTATCCATAACGCCATTCTTGCTTTTTTGAGTAAGCCACTGGTAAAGGGGATGCATATCCTTACCTTTAACCGATATTTTGGCCATCATGGGAAAAGTAACGTTGAAGCGGGTTGTGCAGAACTCTTTAATTTCCTGATTTGTTCCGGGTTCTTGTCCCATAAAGTTGTTGGCTGGGAATCCGATAATAACAAAATTTTTGTCCTTATATTTCTCATAAAGAGCCTCTAAATCTTCGTATTGTGGGGTAAAACCGCACTTTGAAGCGGTATTAACCACCATTACCTTTTTGCCCTTAAGTTTTGAAAGAGGAAACTCGTTTCCATCTATATCGGTTACCACAAAGCTATAGAAACCTGATGTTTGTGCATTTGCAGCAGTAAACGATACTGCTAACAAAAAAATCACACTTGAAATTTTCATAATGTTTATATTTTGGTTATGAAAGATAAACAGAAAAGGTGATGAAATGTTCAATTCCAATTGCGAATTTGCAAGAAAGCGGGATTGACAGGGGAATTATA
>LUYY01000350.1 GCA_001603415.1 Bacteroidales bacterium Bact_07
ACAGGATATAATAAATGCCGGCATTAATTCATAGATGGCAAAAACGCCGCCTATACGGCTGAGTAACAGATTCCATATGAATACCATCGCTCCGCCCGAAATCATGCCTGCAATTGCTCCGCTTCTTGTAGTCCTTTTCCAGAACAGTGAGAAAAGCATAATTGGGCCGAAAGTGGCTCCAAATCCTGCCCAGGCGAAAGAAACCACCTTAAAGATAATGCTCTTTTCATCCAGTCCGATAATTATTCCAAAAACCGCTATAAGGATGAGAATTACTCTGGAGACAATCATAACCTGTTTATCATTGGCGTCTTTCTTTATAATACCATTATAAATGTTCTTAGCGATCGCCGATGTGGCAATCAGCAGATAGGAGTCAGATGAACTGATGGTTGCGGCCAGTATGCCAGCCATAACAAGTCCTGCCAGTAATGGAGGCAGTAAATTACGGCTCATTTCAATGAAAATATTCTCAGCTGAACTGCGTGTAAGGAATGTTGAAGGATATAAGGTTCTTCCGATTAAACCAATGAAAACGGCGGCAAACAGGGAGATGACACACCAAACGGTGGCTATCCTTCTGGACTTTTTAAGCTCCGAAGGATCTTTTATAGCCATAAACCGGAGCAAAACCTGAGGCATCCCAAAGTACCCAAGTCCCCAGGAAGCTGTAGAAATAACCGTCAGGAACCCATACTTACCTGCCTGTCCGAATAACGGCGCTCCCTGCGCGCTTAACTGCTGAACATCTTCCGCGTTAAGTGTTGGAGAAGCTATCCCAAAGAACTCAAAGAACCCGGGGATATTCCTTATATTGTTTACCACATTTGATATACCGCCGGCAGCAGAAGTTCCTGCCAGTAATATGATTACCAGGGCAAAGATCATAACCAGTGCCTGCATGAAGTCAGATGCGCTTTCCGCAAGGAATCCACCGATAATAACATAAAAGATAACAAAAGCTGCTCCTATAACCAACATCAAACGATAATCCAGTCCGAACAGGGCGCTGAAAAGTTTACCCACTGTTACAAAGCAGCTTGACGCGTATACCGTAAAGAATACCAGTATAAATAAAGCCGCTATCGTCATAATAACCTTCTTCTTTTCCTTGAAACGATTGCTTAAGAAATCGGGAATTGTAATGGAATCTCCTGAAACAGCCGAATAGTTTCTAAGCCTTTTTGCCACCAGCAGCCAGTTCAAATATGTACCCACTGCCAATCCTATTGATGTCCAGAACGCGTCACTGAAACCGCACCAATAAGCAACGCCGGGAAGGCCCATTAACAGCCATCCGCTCATATCTGAAGCTTCAGCGCTTAAGGCTGCTACCCACGGCCCGATTGTTCTGCCTCCAAGAAAAAAATTACTGCTGCTTTCATTGGCACGCTTTGCATAATACAATCCAATCAGTATAACGAGGATCATATATGAGCCCATGGCAATGAGCATCTGTAACCGATCTCCAGTCATAATCTCTCCTCCTCAAATATTAATAGCTTTGTATAATTATACATTCGATTATACCTTTGAGTGGAGAGCATTTCAACATATTTTTTCAAATCTGCCTTTAAATATCGTTATACAGTTACTGTTTACACCATCTCTATTTTGAAATATAGCCGTGCAATAACGGAAACTAAGCTCCATTTACACGGCTATATCTCCACAGTATATGTCTGAACTGTAACTATGCCGTTAATGTCCGTCAGATTCAAAATACGAATTAATATCCGCATATTCCGAAGCGTTTATTTCAACATTTTCTCCCGTCACATTTTCCAGCCTGTTATTCCTGTCAACAGAGAAAAGATCGGAAATTTTATATTTCGCTGCCCCGTCATCGCCTTTACCCGTATTTATAACAAGGGTATCAAAGCTTACATTATTAAGAGTCGTATTTGAGGCCTGAATGGCGAAAGCACCCACTGTTACGGG
>LUYY01000102.1 GCA_001603415.1 Bacteroidales bacterium Bact_07
TGTGCTCTTCCGATCTCTATAAGGCCAATTTGCCCCGCAAAGATATTACATAATTTACTTTTTTGCAACAGGTTTGAATTTGTTAGTTAACCAAATCAGGGGAATTTAAAAGGGCGATTTTTTCGCCCTTTTTTGAAGGTTTTACGGATTTTACCTAAATCCTTTTAAAACTGAGCGGCGTGCACTATCTAACTGTGCTGGTTGCATACCGCGATGCGGGTAGATATTCTTTTCCCAATCGCCATACATTGGGTTGGGTAAAATGATGTACCTATTCCCAAACTCTTTCTTGAATTGTTCCACGGTGGGCGTTCCCCAGTTATTGCTTCGGTCTTCAAATATCTCGGAAAAATCGTTGAGGTTATCGCCAATAAGAAGGACAATCTCGTACTTTTCCGATATTTTATCTCGACGAGCTTTTTTACTGCTTTCATTTTCTTTGAGAATAAGATACTCCGGTTTAGCATAGGCGAAGCCCAGCGAATCGAGGTTGCGGATGGTAGCATCTAATTCATTGTGTTTCCGGTTACTGATGTAAAATAGTGCTATACCCAACGAATCGCAAAGCTTGCTGAACTCAACAGCACCCGGTGTTGCTTCGGCCCTGGCAAGTTGACTCCACTCATTCCAGAAATCTCCTGAGAACTCTTTGTTATCAATTATTTCCTGTGCTTGGAATTGTGAATTGTTTAGCATGGTCTCATCAATATCAACCACTACGGCTTTGGGTTTTGCTGTTTTAGTTTTAGAAAACTGTTTTAACCGTTCCCCTGCAATATTGAAACCCTGATAGTATAGGGCTTTCATTTCGGGTGAGTTTTGATACCAAATGGTGGCGTAAATCAGGTGATCCTGATTAAAATTTTCCTTTTCGGTGTTCCCAGTGCACGAAATCAATAGGGATATGCACACAGCAGCAAATAAAAAATTTCTGATCTTCATGGTTTTATGGTTTAAAATGATAGGATAAATGTCACGATAAATGGCACTAAAATGGTTAGTATTATCCCGTGAATTAATGATGGTATGGCATACTCTTTTCCCGATGACCTTGTTATGATGGGCAATGTAGTATCCATGCTTGTGGCCCCACCCGAACAGATTGGTGCAATTTTCCCAAAATAGATTGCCATAAGCGGAGCCAGCAGCAGGGTAATAATTTCGCGAATTACATTCGATAGCAAAGCAACAACGCCAAGTGCATCGCTATGATTATTCTTAATAATTATACTCGAAAGGCTGTAATAGCCATACCCTGCACCAACAGCCATAAGTTCCTTAATTGAGTATCGTGTAACGAAAATTGATATGAACCAAACCCCAATAGCTGTACCGATAATTGTTGCTAAGGGTATAAGCAGGATTTTTAGATTCATACTTTTGAGGGCTTGAAGCGACCTGTTATCGGAGCCAATACTAATACCTACCAAAAACATCAACAGGTAAAGCGAAAGCGAGCTGTAATCGATGCCGATAAGCCAGTTGTTTATTGGTGTATAGCGACCAACCACCAGCCCAAGAGTAAAAAATGAAAGTATGATTACACTTCCTTTCAACTTCAATCTTTTTTAAAGAAAAGCCTAAAAACTACAAAACCCGTAAGGATGCTTCCGGCTACTGCACCAAACGATATGATTAACGCCAAAAAACCCAGCGAACTCAGCGAATTGATTATTTGATCATTCGATCCGATGCTAACCCCCATCATAAAAAGCAGTAGATAAATAGCGTAGGTTATAAGCTTTTCGTTAGCCGAAACCACACTCTGCTTTGCTTTCACAAGAAAACCAAGCAACATTCCGCCAACCATTATGCTAACCACTGCAATCAAATCATCAAAAATTTTGGCAATAATAGCAATAAAAGTGATAAATTTGATATGAACCCATTGATGATGTATTTTGTTTAGATATTAAAATCAATTTGAGATGTATCCCGACTACCACATGCACACCAACTTGTCCGATGGACATCATACCCACGATGAAATGGTTTATGCTGCCGAGGCATCGGGACTTACCGAAATTGGTTTTAGCGATCACATCTCTCTAAAACCTGTTGGTTGGGCAATGGATTTAAAAAGAATACCAGAGATGATCGATTTAATTGCCCATATTCAGAAAAAGTCAAATTCCGTTACTGTTCGTTTTGGTGCCGAGGTCGATTATATTCCCGATTTGGTTGACCAAACCCGTAGTCTAATTAAATCGCTACCCCTGGATTATGTTATTGGATCGGTTCATTTTATCGACGACTGGAATTTTGATACCGACATCAACGGGTATAATGGAACTGATATTGATGTGTTTTACCGTGCCTATTTTAGGCTGATTGGTGAGGCTGCCCAAACAGGAATGTTCGATGTTATTGGGCATGCCGATTTGGCAAAGAAGTTCGCAGTTTACCCAACCTTTAAGCTGCAAAAAACTTACGAGCAGTGTGCACGAATTTTTAACGAAAGCGGGGTGGTGGTTGAACTTAACACCAGCGGGAAAAATAAACCTTGTGCTGAGTTTTACCCGTCGGTCGATTTTCTTGAAATCCTTCATCACTACCGTGTTCCCATTACTCTGGGTAGCGACGCTCATGTTGAGCAAAATATTGGGCAGTATTTCGACGAGGCAGTAAATCTACTTAAATCACTAGGCTATAAGGAGATTATTGGTTTTAACCAGCGAAAACGAATTACAATCGGTATTTAGTTTTGATAACATCTTACTAATTCATAGCTTTGCTCAAACATTTCACGGCAATATTTGCTGTTTACCTTTAAGTCGATGAGCAAGATTGAAACCGATTTCCTAGTAATTGGGTCTGGTATTGGGGGCCTTAGTTTTGCCCTAAAAGTAGCCGATTACGCCAAAGTTATAATAGTAACTAAGGATAGGCTTGACGAAGCCAACACGGCTTACGCCCAGGGGGGCATAGCCGCTGTTACCTACGATCCCGACACGCCCGAAAAACACATACACGATACCCTTGTTTGTGGCGATGGACTTTGCAACGAGGAGGTTGTTCGAATGGTGGTTAACGAAGCACCCTCTCAAATAAAACAGCTTATAGGTTGGGGCGTAAAATTCGACCGTAAACCCAATGGGCAATACGATTTAGCTCGGGAGGGTGGACATTCTGAACATCGAATTCTGCACCATAAGGATAACACCGGTGCCGAGATACAGAGGGTTTTGAGTAATCGTGTTAGGCAACACCCGAATATTACCATTTACGAGAATTACTTTGCTGTTGAAATAATCACCCAACACCACCTTGGGCAAGAGGTAAAACGGGGTAATCCGAATATTACTTGTTTTGGTGCGTATGTGCTTAACCTTAAAACGCAGGAGGTTCATACTTTTTTGAGCCGAGTAACCGTTTTGGCAACCGGCGGTACAGGTAATATTTACAACACAACTACAAATCCACCTGTTGCCACCGGCGATGGTATTGCAATGGTTTACCGGGCAAAGGGACAGGTTGAGAACATGGCTTTTGTGCAGTTTCACCCCACATCGCTTTACAATCCGGGCGAACGCCCCTCGTTCCTAATAACTGAGGCTATGCGAGGGTTTGGCGGTGTGCTTAAAACCATCGACGGTAAGGAATTCATGCAAAAGTACGACCCACGGGGCTCGCTTGCACCGCGCGACATTGTAGCCCGAGCCATAGATAACGAGATGAAGGTGAGGGGCGATGATTTTGTTTACCTCGACGTTACTTTTAAAGAACCCAAAGAGATAATAGATCATTTCCCTAATATCTACCAGAAATGCCTCTCGCTGGGTATTGATATCACTAAGGATATGATACCAGTTGTTCCGGCCGCTCATTACATGTGTGGGGGTATTAAGGTTGATATTAATGCCCAATCAACAATTAAGCGGCTATATGCCGTAGGCGAGTGCTCATCAACCGGTTTGCATGGAGCTAATAGGCTTGCATCCAACTCACTAATTGAGGCTATTGTTTATGCACACCGAGGGGCACAGCATTCATTGGAGTGCTATAAGAATTTTGAAATCAACTGGTCGGTTCCTGAGTGGGATTACGAGGGAACCTTTCACAACGAGGAAATGGTGCTTATAACCCAAAGCTACCGCGAGATGCAGCAAATAATGAGCAGCTACGTTGGTATTGTTAGGTCAAACCTACGCTTGCAGCGCGCATTAACCCGACTGGAAATTCTATACCGCGAAACCGAGGAGCTATACAAGAAATCAATTCTTACCCAAAAGCTTTGCGAGCTTCGCAATATGATCAATGTTGGCTACCTGATAATTAAATCGGCTCAGGAAATGCACGAGAGTAGGGGGCTACACTACTCAATTGATTACCCAAAGCAAAAAGGTCTGGAGTTCTAGGATACTTAGGTTAATGCTTTAATCCAGGGCTATCGTTTTATTGCACATTTATCTGTCAACCATTCCAAAATTAAGCTCTATCAACTATTTGAGAATCTTGTTATTGCTTTCTATAGTTGATCCTGTTTCTTGAACTTTCCTTCCTGTGTGTTGTTTATACAAAAAATTCAAGGAACATGAATCGAATAATTATTACATTATTAGCCACAGCGGTATCAGTTTTATCCATGGCACAGAGTACTCTTTTAAGACAAAGGGTATCGGATCTAAATTTTTACCAATTACCTTACCAGTACACAGCCTTAGAACCTGCAATTGATGCCCTTACCGTTGAAATTCATTACAGCAAGCACCACAAGGCTTACTTCGATAAATTTTTTAAACAGGCCAGTGACTTAAAGCTGACCGATAAATCGCTTAAAGAGATTTTTGAAAAAGTATCGGAGTATCCTACAGGAATAAGAAATAACGGAGGGGGGTACTATAACCACGTACTTTACTGGGAAATACTAAAACCTGGGAATCGAAAGGGTTTGAGCCCAACCCTAAACAAGGTAATTGTTGAGGAGTTTGGTTCAGTTGATAACCTTATTGCACAAATGAACGATGCTGCGTTAAAACGTTTTGGTAGCGGTTGGGCCTGGCTTGTGCTCGATGACAATGGCAAGCTCAAAATTGGCTCTACACCCAATCAGGATAACCCGTTAATGGATGTATCAGATTTTAAAGGCATCCCTCTTATTGGAATTGATGTTTGGGAACACGCCTACTACCTTAAATACCAGAATAAGCGTGCTGAATACGTTAATAGCATTTGGAGCCTGATAAACTGGGAAGTCGTATCGCAACTATACGACGAAGCGGTTAAGAAACAGTAACCTTAACGCAAGAAAAGTAAAAAAATGCAACCTTTTTTGGGTTGCATTTTTTACTTTCTACTAACCGGTATATCAAGCCATCTTTCAAGGGTACTATAGATACTATCGCGCAATGGTTTTGGGAAATCCTTAATGCGGGTTGAATGGTTACCTGATGGGCAAACCATTTTAACTGCATTGGTTTTAGTGCCGGGGTCAACTGCGGTTGAGCTCCATGCATCGTTCTGTCCGTAGATGTAAAGAATGTAGTTGCCGGAGTCCCTTACCCACCGGTATATATCAAGCATGGCCGTGGAGTCAAATCTCGGCGTGTGATCCTTTGGTAGGGTAAACTCAAAGGTGATATTTTTTTTATCGGGGAGGTAGTTCCTGAACGGCTCTATTTTATAGCCATACATTCCTATTTGGGTCATTGCCTGATAGAAAAATGGCCTTATTCTTTCTATCTCTTTTTCCTCAAAAAAAGTAAAGGGATTTACCTGAGACCAATGCTTAAACAGAACCGATGGCTGAGAGTTGCCTGCAGGGATATCGGAGCAGCTATACCCCCATTGCCAAAAGGAAAATTCGTACTCAAGCACGCTTAAGTCGTAAGCACGACTAATTCCCATGCTAAATTGCCAGTTGTTTTTTTGGGCAAGGCCTTCGAGCATTGGAAGTATAGCATTTTTATTCTTAAAGAGAGCAGTTTGAAATTCTCTAATTTTTCTTCTGCACTCATCAGTGCCCACCTTGGCAAGGAATTCATAAACACGGTTATCTTCACTTGAGAAGTTTAGTGGAGCTACGTAAGGTACGCTAACATCAACATCGCTTGGGTAAAACCTACGATGGAAAATGGTGGCCTGTCCGCTCTTGCTTATCCCGGTTGAAATCCATTTCCCCTGGTAGTGGGGTTTAAAAGCCGATATTACAGTATGCGCATCGGCTGCAGCCTGGCGAATATTTAGGTAACTCCATGGAATGGAATCCTTTGGACGGCTTTTGGAAAAAAAACGATGCTCAATGGTTAGCTGGTTTGCTCCTAGAATTTTGGTTAGCTCATTCACCTTTGAGGTGTACATGGTGTAACCATCAATAACTACTACCATGGGCCTTGTAAAACTCCTATGTGAGTAATAGGCTCTTAATGGGAACTTGGGGCCATTAGGATTGTTATGATCTAGCGGAACTCTTAACCACACTTCATAGGTTGATTGAAAAAAAGGATCGCTGTCTATAACCTTGAAACTATCAACAATAGGTATCGATTTTAAAATTTCCTCAGCAACAGGATTTTGGAATCGAAACGAAAGTAATAAACCTATGGATAATGTGGCTAAAACAGAAATGAATATGCCTTTTAACTTCATGGGTAATAATTTTAAAATTTACTCAAGTTATGAAAAAATGTAACAACTCCATTTTTAATCTAGGAAAGCCTTTTTTCTTTCCTCTTCAACATCCTCAATCGATTTTGCCAGAGGTTCTCCAAGAATTTTATGACCATCAGGTGTTATTAGCACATCCTCTTCGTTCCGTATGCCTCCAAAGTTTCTATACTGATTAACTTTTTCAAAATTGATATATTCCTTATTCGTTCCTGTTTGTTCCCACAAGTCTATAAGCTCTGGAATAAAATAGATGCCTGGCTCAATTGTTAAAACGTAACCTGGCTTCAGTTCACGTCCTAAACGAAGCGATTTTAATCCAAACTGTTTGCTTTTAGGCATTCCAGCATATCCTACATATTGTTCGCCTAGGTTTTCCATATCGTGAACATCAAGCCCCATTAAATGACCTGTTCCGCATGGGAAAAATAGTGCATGAGCCCCATTTGCAACAGCGTCATCGGTATCTCCCTTTGTAAAGCCCATATCTTTTAAACCATCAAAAATAATTCGTGCAGCCTGTAAATGAACATCACGGAAACTAACTCCTGGTTTTAGCATATCAATTGCTGCATTATGAGCCCTTAGAGCTATCTCGTAGATTTCTTTTTGTGCGTTGGTAAATGTTTTACCAACAGGAAATGTGCTGCTCATATCGCCAGCATATCCCATTGGTGTTTCAAATCCTGCATCAAGAAGGAATAGCTGACCCTCTTTAATAGTGTTGCCATGATAATGGTTGTGAAGTGTCTGTCCGTTAATGGTAGCAATTATAGGAAAGCTTATATCACCACCTTCGGCTAATGCTACTTCGTAAACTTTTGCAGCTACTTGCGCCTCAGTCATTCCTGGTCTAGCAAAACGCATAGCAGCTTGATGCATCCAAGCGGTAACTGAAACAGCATAATCAATCTCCTTAATCTCCTCTTCGCTTTTAATGTTCCGTTGTTCGCCAACAGCAACTATAAAAGGAATGCTTACCTTTTTTTTAACTTCTTCCTTATTGAAACCTAAAGCATCCATTAGTTTAAGTATATGCTCTGGTCTATACGGAGGAAGATAATGGACTTTGTCGGTAGGATAGCTTTTAACTTTCTGGTAGAACTCGTTTACAGTTCCTGAATACTCAACTCCAACACTGCTTGCCATTTCTTTTATGGTTGGTTGAGAACCCATCCAAACTATACTATCTATTGTAAAGTCATCGCCAAAGATGTAATCGTGCCCACTCTCAATATCCATAATAGCATAAAGTCCTGCCCTATTTAAGCCAAAATAATATAAAAAGGTACTATCCTGACGAAAACGGTAGGTGTTATCTTCATAATTCATGGAACTTTCTTCGTTACCTAGAAACACTAGAATTCCAGAATTGAATTGTTTGCGAAGCTGATTTCGTCGATTGATATAAGTTTCTTTACTAAACATATCTTTTAAGTTTTAAGTTTTATGGTTTATGTTTGGTTTTATAACAAAATACGCAGTAAGGCTTTCCCTTACTGCGCTAAGTTTTACTTTATCTTATACTCTTTAGGTGGATTTTGCCCTAATAGATGACGAACAAAGAAATCCCAACGTCTTCTGATGAAGTACTTATTCCAGTAACAAGAGCTGTGGTCATTATTTGGTAAGATGATTAGGTCGAAATCCTTGTTGGCTTTTGTTAGCTCTTCGGCAAGCCTTATGGTAGCCGAAGGATTTACATTATTATCTAAATCGCCTGTAACAAGTAATAGATGCCCCTTTAAATTAGCAGCATTGGTAATATTAGACTGGTTCTGATACTGTGTATCAACTGGGTATCCTTGATAAAGTTCGGGCCACCAAACTTTTTCCATTCTATGGTCATGATCACCGGCCGAAGAAACCCCAACCTTGTAAAAATCGGGAAAGAGTAGCAATGCTCTAGTTGCATCATAACCACCAGCCGAATGCCCATATATGCCAACCCGATTAGCATCGATATAAGGATACTTTTTTGCAAGCTCTTTGATAACGTAAACATGATCTACAAGACCGTAACCAAGTTGTGCATATGAAATATCATGAAATGATTTTGAGCGGTATGCGCTTCCTCGTCCATCGATGTTTACTACTATGAAACCAAGTTCAGCAAGCGATAGGTCCATATTCAGAACACTTCTAGAGAAGGTTTGTGGCGATCTAATTGTATGTGGACCAGTGTATGTTCCATCAATAACAGGATACTTTTTGTTGGGATCAAAATTTGAAGGTTTAAATATCACGCCGTAAAGCATAGTTTTCCCGTCGTCGGCCAGCATGCTAAATGGTTCGGCATGCTTCCAGCCCATTTCAACCAAATCATTAATATCACTTCTCTCTAACTCCATAACCATTTTGCCACTTTTCAAATATCGTAAAACGGCAATGTTTGGTTGAGTTACCGATGAGTAATTATCTACAAAATACCGTTTATCAGGTGAAATACTTATACTATGTGTGGCCTCCTCTGGTGTTAAAAGTTTTAAGCCTTTACCATTGAAGTTTATTGAATACAAGTACTTTTGATAAGGATTTCTTGACTTATCAACACCTCCTGCAGTAAACCAAATCTTTCTGTTTTTTGCATCGATATTCTCTACACCATAAACGTAAAACTCTCCTTTAGTTATCTGGTTTTTAATTTTTCCACTGGTTAGATCGTATAGATAAAGATGACACCATCCATCCTGCTCCGAACGCCAAATAAATTCATTATTATCGTAAAGCACCTCTAGGGTTTCGGTATAGATGTCGACAAATGTTTTTGGATAGGATTCAACCAAAACTGAACGTACACCTCCTGATTCTAGGTCAATCTCAAAAAGCTCACGTTTTTTGTAACCCCTATAGTAACGTACATGGTATGCCTTGGGGCAATTATCGAAAAAGTAAAAGTATGTACCCAAAAATGCGGGATGGGTAGGTAAATCAATTTTAACACCGTTCTTTTTCTGAACATCAAAAAGGTAGAAATCAACCATTGCTATTGCCGAATCACCAGCCAAACCACGTTCATACGATACAATTTCGGCCTGATAACCTTCATTACTGTGCTTAAGTAGATATAATCTACGTGTATTCCGTCTATCGTAACGTGGTACAATTAGCTTCTTAGAATCTTTACTCCAGTAAACCTCAATGTTATAATCGTTCTTTTCACCCTTGGTATCATTACGGGTAAAATACCAGCTTAAATCGTATCCATAGCCATTTTCTGGAGTACCATCTTGCGAAAGTTGAACTTCGCTGCCAGTTTTTTTATCTCTTATAAAAATATTCCCATCTTTTATAAATGCAACCCATTTCCCATCGGGCGATAACGATTCTTTGCTTGTTAATTTTAACGGATCGGGTTTGGGTTGAAGAATATTCTTTTCAGAATCGTATAGCCATGTTTTACTCTTTGCCTCGAATAAAATTCTATTACACTGTTCCAACTTTACCTGAGAAATTGGCAATTCAAATGGTTTTACCTCTTCCTTTAAAGAATCTGCTAAAAGTTGCGCCAACTTTTCCTGGTCAAAGGCTTTCTTCTTTTTCTTAGTTTTAGGATTTACTAAAAGATACTCTGTACCCTTACGCGTATAAACGCTGTAAATAAAGCTGTTACTTTGAGAATTCCAACTTGGTTGGACCCAGCTATTATAAATATGCTTGCTCAGGTTAAATTGCAAGAATTTCTCGGCACGCTCATAGTCCTTTGTTGTTACTTGACTAAAGCCTTTAACAGGTAACACTAATATTAATAAAAACAGGAGATGGATTGAAATAATTTTCTTCATAGTTGTAATATTTTTGATTAGAACACAAAACCTATACTGACTCATGTTCAGTCCTTCGAATTATTTCATTCTGTAAAGCTTCGCTAAGGTCGTTGAAGTAATCGGAGTAACCTGCAACCCTAACTATTAAATCCTGATATTTTTCGGGATGTTTCTGCGCATCGCGCAAGGTGCTGGCACTAACCACATTAAACTGTATATGATGACCATCGAGCTTAAAGTAGCTACGTATTAGCATAACTAGCTTATCTAAACTTTCTTCGGTACTAAAAAACGAAGGTGAAAATTTTTGGTTAAGCAGTGTTCCACCTGTTTTAATATGATCAATCTTTGCAGCCGACAGTATTACACCTGTTGGGCCCTTACGATCGGCACCTTGAAATGGGCTAATGCCCTCGCTCAATGGCTCAAAAGCTTTACGCCCATCGGGCATTGCTCCTATTTTACTCCCAAAATATACATGGCTTGTAGTGGGCAACATGTTAATACGGAATTTACCACCACGATAAGTGGGCCGACCATCTACTGCATTATAGAAACTATTAAATACCCTTACTGCATGCCTGTCGGCATAATCATCGTTATTGCCCCATTTAGGTGTTTCATATATTAGCTTATACCTTAAATCGTCGAATCCTTCAAAATTTGATGATAGTGCGAACAACATATCTTTGATTGTAAGAGCACCATCTTCGTAAACATGTTTACGAATTGAAGTTAGGTTATCGGTAATGCTTCCGAGTCCAACTCCTTGGATATAGCTAGTATTATATCGTGCACCACCAGCATTATAATCGGTAGCATTTGCAATGCAATCGTCAATTATGAGCGATAGGAATGGCACTGGCATTTCTGTTGCCCAAACCTTTTCTACTATGTTATTACCCTCAATTTTTAAATCGATAAAATAGTTTAGCTGACGTTCAAAAGCATCGTAAAGCTCATCAAACGACTTAAAATCTTCAGGATTACCAGTTTTGATTCCTATTTCCTTTCCTGTAAGTGGGTCAACCCCATTGTTTAGGGTAATTTCAAGCACCTTATTAAGGTTGAAATATCCTGTTAAGAAATATGCTTCGGTACCAAAAGCACCAGTTTCAACACAACCGCTAGCACCTCCATTTCGGGCATCTACTAAAGCCTTTCCTTGGCTTAGAAGCTGCTGAACAATTGCATCGGTATTAAAAAACGATGGTTGGCCAAATCCCGTTTTGGTAATTTTAACAGCTCTTTTTACAAACCTGTCGGGATTTTTCTTGCTAATTTGAACCATACTACTAGGCTGAAGAATACGCATCTCCTCAATAACATCAAGGATGATATACGACAGCTCATTAACCGCATCGGACCCATCCTCCTTTACACCTCCCAAGTTTATTAGGGCAAAATCGGTGTAGGTGCTGCTTTCTTGAGCAGTTACTCCCATTTTGGGTGGCGATGGATGGTTATTAAACTTCACCCAAAACGACTCTAGTAGCTCAACCGCGCCATCTTTGGTTAGTGTCCCATTCTTAATTTCGTTTTGGTAGAATGGATATAAATGCTGGTCGAGACGTCCCGGGTTAAAGGAATCCCATGGGTTCAACTCGGTAACCACACCTACATGTATAAACCAGTAGTGCTGAAGCACTTCATGGAATGTTTGTGGGGCATGAGCAGGAACACGACGACATATGGATGACATTTCAAGAAGTTCGTTCCTTCGTACTTCATCCTCCTCTTTTTGAGCTAATTCATTTAACGCATCAGCATAGCGATTGGCATATCCAATTATGGCATTAGCCACTATTCGCATAGCCTCAAGTTCATCCATTTTAGCCTTGATATTCTCATCTTTTGTGGTTCTTAACCTTTCCAATGAGGCATCAATATCGGCAATCAGGTCGAGCATACCCTTTTGAAAAATCTTTTTTCCTGCTACGGTATGACCAGGTGCACGCTGTTCCTGAAATTCGGTAAACACACCAGCGCTATAAGCCTCATGCCATTCATCGCTTAACAATGAGAATATTTTTTCGCGTATTGTTTTACCCTTCCAATACGGGATAATGATATCGCGATAAACCTTACGAGTTTCCTCATCTACCTTAAACGAAACCTTGGGGCGTGAGTGGATTATCTCTAAATCATCTAGCGTGTGTAGGCATACTTCGGGGTAGGTAGGTGCTGCCTTAGGTGCAGGACCACGTTCACCAACAATAAGTTCTCCTGGATTAATACACAACTTCTTATTGAGCATAATATGCTCAAATGCTTTTGCTCTCATTATGGGTATTGGTAACCCTTTGTCTTCATTTGCTTTGTAAAATTCAGTTACTAACAAAGCGCGCTCAGCCGAAAGAGTATTAATAGCTCTTAAACTTTCGCGGCGAAGCTGTCTAATTCTATCAGTCATCATATCATTTAAGTTTTAATATTTTTAACCTCCTATTGAGATAGGCATTTCTAAATCGCTAAACATCAACTCAATCTCTTTAAGCCGTTCATTTTTATAGGCTTCTAAATCCTCAAGTTCGAAAGGCAAGTTTAACCTGCGGTACTTATCCTTAGCCATATGGTGATAGGGAAGTAAATCGAGCCGCTTTATGGAATTGTTTCCTTTAACTATTTCCTTTATAGCAAGCAAGTTCTCTTCATCGTCGGTTATTCCTGGTATAAGAGGCACACGTACCATTACCGAAGCACCTAGCTCATTAAGCATTGAAAGATTGTTAAGAATGATTTCGTTGGGCTGTGCAGTATAGTACTTGTGCTTATCGGATTTAATAATTTTCAGGTCGTATAGAAATAGGTTTGTATAAGGAAGAATAGACCTAAAAAGTTCAGGTGCAGCAAATCCACAAGTATCAACTGCGGTGTGAATATCGTGCTCACGACAACGCTTTAACAGCTCCAATAAGAACCTGGGTTGCATAAGTGGTTCTCCACCCGAAAAGGTAACACCGCCTGTCGATTCATCGAAAATTGGAATATGGTTTTTTAATTCGTCAAACACCTCATCGACAGTCATATAACGACCGATGGTTTCGGTGGCAGCGTATTCCTTCCCATCGAGCTTATTTGTTCGCCGGATTGTTTCTGGTTCACTTTTTTGGCTCTCTGGGTTATGGCACCAGGTGCAGCGTAAGGGGCATCCCTTCAGAAAAACCGTGGTTCTTATACCGGGGCCATCGTGCACTGAAAAATGTCGTATGTCAAATACCAATCCCTTTTCCATAGATAAATACAAGTTTGAACCAAATAAGTTTTATTTCCCTGAGGAGCTAATGGAAAACCCCCTGAAGCTATAATTGGAAAAGGGAATATCAGCAAATCCAGCAGGCAAAGAGGCCTTTGCCGTTATTGTGGTAAAGTGTGGATAGCGGTTTGCCGATCATTTTGAAAAATTCTAACCTAGACAAAGATAGAGTGTTTGTTACCCAAAAGCAATGAGAAAAATCAATAATTAGTTTAACATTTAGAAAACCTATGACTTAACTGGTTAAGTTAGTGAATTTAAAATGATTTTTTGATGATCTAAAAAATGAATGTTTCGATTGCAAAAAAAATTATATTTAACTGATCTTTTTTGGGTTAACAATGTTAAATAAATTAACAACGTTAACTATCTTTGTATAAGATTTTGAATATCGATGCGAAACAAACTCCTCAAAGAGAAGCGTATGCGGGGCTACTTTATTGAAGCAGCCAAAGAGATCCTTAAGGGTGAGGGCATCGATAGTATAAGCGTTCGCAATATTGCCGATCAGGCAGGCTATTCCTATGCTACCCTTTATAACTACTTTAAGGATGTTACCGATGTAATAAACGAATGCATTACCGACTTTGCCGAAGAGTGTCAGGAGTATGTTGACGATAAAACGCGCAACTTACCCGATGGCCCTGAGAAGCTTAAAGCCATAGTTAGAAGCTACGTGGGATACTTTTTGGAGTACCCAAGTATTTTTGATGTGTTTTTCCTTGAAAAAATCAACAAGATTGAAAAGAAAAGGGAAACATCTCAGTTAATTGTTACCCTGCTTGAAAAACTTTGCCAATCCCAATGGCGATACCTGGTTGATCATGCTTACATTTCGGAGCACAATGCCGAAAAAGCCATTTCGGTTCTACGCTATCAAATACCTGGTTTACTGCTCTTTTACCTTAACCGGAGCAACCCCGATAATTCCAAGGAGTTTTACTCGCTTCTTGATAATCAGCTCGATAAACTGATACGTATTGAAGCTCCTGCTCGTGTAGCACAAACCTTTGAGGAGGCAGTGCTGAAATTTATTTTCGATGGCACATACCCCGGCAATCGGTACTACTACTTTATTCATTACACACGCGAGAAACAGGTTGTCGATTCAATACTCAAAACCGGATTTAAGTATATTGAATCGTTTCATAACTCAGCCGAGCAGGTAATTGATGACAAACTTGATTTTCTTTATAAACATAATATATACAAACCCTACGGTAATTTTATAGTGGTAATTGGAATCTCGAGGTATATATTCGATAAGTATGCAGATCTAATCCGTAGCAAAGGGGTTAATATCTATATTGAAAATGTTTTATGTAATACCCCGCCTGAGTTTGACGACGAAGCCGAGGAATACCGCTATACTCTTCCCATTCAGTTTGTAAAGGGTTATGTGAATTATATTACCGGAGAAACGGAAAAGAACCCCAATTTCAACCCCGATTACGACTCCCCTATGTTTGAGAAAAATATCGACTCTTACTAAGCCTACTTGAGTTTACTGAAAAACATGGTGATGGCCAGCCAGTAATCGCCGTTGGATGGGTTCGATTTCCACAGCGCACTTGAACCATGCTTCCCATTTTGGGTAGGACAAAACTGAGTAACCAAATTTTGCCGTTTTATTGAACCTATCAACTCCTTAACAGAAGGACACTCTGCTTTTGATGAAAGCACAATAACGGGAACGGCGATATCTTTGATTTTTGATGATACAAATTCGGGATTATCGAAATACTCCCCGGGCGAAAACGCAACAACCGCTTTGGTGCGTAAATCCTTAGCGGTTTGTATCAGAGCCAACGAAGCTGAATAGGAACTACCCCAAAGCACAAAGGGTTTATCGGTTTGTGCTTTAACGTAGGCAATGGCAGCCTCAACATCGGGAATGGCATCGGTGTAGTTTTGGGGTAAGCTCTTTTCCTTAGCTCTTTTTGCAGTTTCGTTAATCACTCCGTTTACCTCGTTGCCCGAGCGTAAATCGACGGCTATGCAGTTATAGCCGAGGTTTACAATTTTTGGAGCAATTTCCAGATATTCACCCCGGCTATAACGTGCCTGATGCAGGAGGATTACATAGGGTTTATCTGACGAAAGAAAGTATAAATCGGCAGTTACCTCTAATCCATCCTTTGACGGAAAAGATATTTTTTGTTGCGACACGGCCACCTCATTAATTATCAAAGTTAAGAATATGGCTAACCATGCAGGCTTTTTCATGGCCTAAAAGGTTTGGTTAATCTCTTCCGAAACAATTGAAATCACGTCATTTTCAACCCCAACAAAACCGCCAGCAGGAATGGCAAAGAAAAGCTCAGTACCATCGCCACGCACAATTTTAACCACCCCTGGCTCCAACGATGAAATTATTGGTTCATGCTTTTTCAGTATTCCAAACGAACCCTTTGTGCCGGGCACCTGAACGTAGTAAACATCTTCAATCTGGAAGAACTTTTCAACCGAGTAGAGTTCGCAAATCATAGTTTACTATTTTTTAGCCTCAGCCAACATACGTTCGCCCTTCTCAATGGCCTCTTCAATGGTACCTACAAGGTTAAATGCGGCTTCGGGGTATTGGTCAACCTCGCCATCCATTATCATGTTGAACCCTTTAATGGTATCCTTGATATCAACCATCACCCCTTTAATGCCGGTGAAAGCCTCGGCAACGTGGAAAGGCTGTGAAAGGAATCGCTGAACACGACGGGCACGGTGAACCACTAATTTATCATCTTCCGAGAGCTCGTCCATACCCAGAATTGCAATGATATCCTGCAGTTCCTTGTAGCGTTGAAGCAGGTTTTTAACCCGTTGAGCGGTATTGTAGTGCTCATCACCCACCACTTCGGGCGTTAGGATACGCGATGTGGAATCGAGAGGGTTAACGGCGGGGTAAATACCTAACTCTGCTATTTTACGGTCAAGTACAGTGGTTGCGTCAAGGTGGCTGAAAGTGGTGGCAGGTGCGGGGTCAGTAAGGTCGTCGGCGGGAACGTAAATGGCCTGAACCGAAGTAATAGACCCTTTCTTGGTTGAGGTGATACGCTCCTGCATTAAGCCCATTTCGGTAGCCAGGGTAGGTTGGTAACCCACTGCCGAAGGCATTCGGCCAAGCAATGCCGAAACCTCTGAACCTGCCTGTGTGAATCGGAAAATGTTATCGATAAAGAAAAGAATATCGCGTCCCTGACCATCTTCGCCGCCATCGCGGAACGATTCGGCAACCGTTAAACCAGAAAGGGCAACAGTAGCACGCGCCCCGGGGGGTTCGTTCATCTGACCAAATATTAATGTGGCTTGTGATTTCTCAAGCTCATCAAGGTCAACAAGGCTTAAATCCCAACCGCCTTTAAGCATCGATTCCTTAAACTCTTTCCCGTATTTAATTACATCGGATTCAATCATTTCCCTGAGTAGATCGTTCCCTTCGCGGGTACGCTCACCAACTCCAGCAAAAACCGACATACCGCTGTAACCCTTAGCAATATTGTTGA
This sequence comes from Bacteroidales bacterium Bact_07, assembly GCA_001603415.1. Lineage (GTDB taxonomy): Bacteria > Bacteroidota > Bacteroidia > Bacteroidales > Tenuifilaceae > Tenuifilum. The sequence continues at coordinate 17,130 of LUYY01000102.1, forward strand.
TGAGCTCCATGATGATGACCGTTTTGCCAACACCGGCTCCACCAAACAAACCAATTTTACCACCTTTAGAGTAGGGTTCAAGTAGGTCGATAACTTTGATACCGGTAAAAAGAATTTCCTTTTGGGTGCTTAGTTGGTCGAACTTAGGCGGTTTGCTGTGAACCTGATACTTGCTCTGACGGTCAACCTGTGCTAATCCATCAATGGCTTCACCAATAACATTTAACAACCGGCCTTTTATTTTAGTACCCACAGGCATAGTAATTGACTTACCGGTGGCGCGCACTTTCATGCCGCGCGAAAGGCCATCGGTTGAGTCCATGGCTATGGCTCGTACGGTGCTTTCGCCAATGTGCTGCTGACATTCAAGAACCAGCAAGGTGTTATCGGGTCGGGTTAATTCAAGAGCCTCGTAAATTGACGGCAGACTTTCTTTACTCGAAAATGCCACGTCAACAACCGGACCGATAATCTGAACAACTTCACCAAAATTGTCTGACATAATTTTGTTTTTTGCTAACTTCAAATTTACTAAAATCCTACTGCAAAATCTATCAAATTCGATTATAAAATCACTTAATAGTTAATGAGGCTTGTAGCCTTTTGTTAATATCAATTGCAACCTCATTCTGTCCGTAGGTTTCGGCAATTGATGCTAACTCCTGTAAGGTTTGGGCGGTTAGGCCAATATCGTCCTGGTAGTATTGCTTCATCCTATCGTCGAGTGATACGTAGTAGCGAAGTTTTTGTTCGCTAATCTTGGCATAATCTAAAGCCAGTTTATTGGCTTTTTGAACCTCGTTCAGCTTGTAGTAGTCTTCAATTATGCCAAACATAAAGAAATCGTATGGGAACTTGGGATGGGGAAGAAGTTCTACTACCTTATCAAGAACCTTTAGTGCGGAATCCTTTTTACCCTCCTCAATCAATTTCTTTGCTAAACGCGAGAAACTATTTCGAATTTTAAGAACGATAGCGGTGCGCTGAACGTTATGGTCGATAAATACATCGGGTTCATTTATTCTACCCCAGCGGAAACGGTTCATAAGCCTATCGTAAAGAATATCGCTATCAATCCTTGAAACGTTAAGGTAGTCCGATGAGTTGGATTTAATTGGAACCAGCCTGTAGGCAAAACCCTCATGTTGCAGATAATCGGCAATGCCAAGATCGCCATCGCCATAGGGTGAAACAAAGTAGATGGGGCGATCCCAGTTATTGTGTGCAATGATATCGAGTATGGCCAAAGAACTTTTTGTAATGTATTGCCCTTTGAGCGTCCATACCATGGTATCGACAATTAAACTGGCATCCTTTTGTTTTACGGTTCCGTTCGAAAGCACTTTCGCTTTATCAACAGTAAGTTTAATCTTGTTTGTGGGTAAGTAGTCAATTGGCTTCTCTCCAGGAACTCTGAGTTTCTTGGCAGGGTCGTCGCTTAAAACAAAATCCATGAGCTGTTTAAGCTCAATAGGTTCGTTTAAACGATTAACAATGTAAACCACATCGCGGGTTCCCATTACGTATTGGTCGTGGTTCATTGAAACGGGAACGGGTGCCGATTGATTGCAACGCATTTTCATCTGGTCGATATACCAGTCGGTCCCCAAAAGGCTAAGGTTAACAATCCTTACATCGGGGCGGATACCCTCAACCTCTTGGGCATACCATAGCGGGAAGGTATCGTTATCGCCATTGGTGAAAAGTATAGCATTGGGTTCGCAGGAGTTCAAGTAGTTATAGGCAAAATCGCGAGCAATGTAGCGTCCTGAGCGGTCGTGGTCATCCCAGTTCTCCGAACCCATAATTATGGGAACAACCATGCAAATTGCTGTTGCGGCAACTGCCGATGGGGTTTCGGAAAGTTTTTTACGGAACCACTCGTAAACTGCAAGTGCCCCAAGTCCAATCCAGATGGTAAATGCATAAAACGAACCGGCGTAGGCGTAATCGCGTTCACGGGGTTGAAGTGGGTACTGGTTCAAATACATTACAATGGCTATGCCAGTAAAGAAGAATAGCATGAAAACTACCCAAAAGTTTTTCTTGTCCTTTTTTACCCGCAGTTGGAAGTAAATACCCAGCAAACCAAGAATTAGTGGAAGGAAGTAGTACTTGTTGCGCGAGGGGTGATTTTTCATGTCGTCGGTTAGGTTGTCCTGATTACCAAGGAAAATGGCATCGATGGGTTTAATACCGCTTATCCAGTTCCCATTCTCAACCCCACCATGGCTTTGAACATCATCTTGACGGCCTACGAAGTTCCACATGAAATAACGGATATACATGTGTCCAAGTTGGTAACGGAAAAAGAAAAGCAGATTTTCGCCAAAGGTTGGCACATATCGGGTTTCGGTTCCCCCATCTCTGGTATTTACCTGAACTGGTTTTCCCTGAATATTTGCCCACTTCTTGTATTCAGCCACGTGGTCGGGCTGGTTACTATACATTCGTGGGAAAATGGTTTTAAACCTATCATCAAAATCATATTCCGTTTTCAGGTATCCTCTTACATATTTACCATCCTTGGGAATCCATGTTTCTAAGTCCTTGCTGTCAGTAACCGGGGCATTGTAGTATTGGCCGTAGAACAAGGGTCTATCGCCATACTGCTCACGGTTTAGGTAGCTTATAAGTGAAAAGGCATTCGATGGGTTATTCTCATTAATTGGTGTATCGGCGTATGCCCTAATAACTATCATCATATACGAAGAGTAACCAATGAGTATGACGGTTACGCCAACCAGAACAGTGTTAAGAATAACCTTCCCCTTCTTGTGGCTACTATATATGCCATAGGCAAGTGCACTAAAAAGTAAGACGAAGTAAAAAAGTAAGCCCGAGTTGTAGGGCAATCCGAATGAGTTTACAAAAAGGAGGTCGAACCAGGAGCCTACCTTAAATGTTCCGGGAATGATGATGTATAAAATGCTACCCAAAATTAAGGCTGAAACTCCCAGTGTTGCCAAAATGCCGTTTCGGGTGGTTTTAAACTTCTTGAAATAATAAATAAAGGCAATGGCAGGTATGGTAAGCAGGTTCAGTAGGTGAACCCCAATGGATAAACCCATGATGTAGGCTATAAAAATTAGCCAACGGGTTGAGTGTGCCTCGTCGGCTTGCTCCTCCCACTTTAATATTGCCCAGAACACAAAGGCTGTAAATAGTGATGACATGGCATAAACCTCTGCTTCTACAGCCGAGAACCAAAAAGTATCGGAAAAAGCATAGGCAAGTGCACCAACAGCTCCGCTTCCGAGGATTGCAATAAGTTGACCGGTGCTTACTTGGTAACCATTCCCTACAATTAGTTTGCGGGCAAGGTGTGTTATGGTCCAGAACAGGAAGAGTATGGTGAAACCACTCGCCAAAGCCGACATTGTGTTAATCATGGCGGCAACCTTGGTTACATCGGGTGCAAAAAGGGCAAAAAGGCGGGCAATCATCATAAAAAGCGGTGCCCCTGGGGGATGTCCCACTTCGAGTTTAAAAGCCGTTGCTATAAACTCGCCGCAATCCCAAAAACTTGCCGTGGGCTCAATGGTTAGCAGGTAAACTATTGCCGATATTGCAAAAACAATCCATCCGGCAATATTGTTAGCTTTACGAAAATTACTCATGATAAAGTTTTTTATTTTTATAGATAATCGTTTTAGCAACTTACAAGTTAGCAAATGTAGAATATTTTGTTTTATGCTGATTCACAATTAACAGCTTTTAAGCCAATCCCCAAAAGTTTGTCTCTGTATATCTTTCATTAATTTTGAAACTTATGCGAGTTAAATCAAAAATTGGTTTAGATTAAAAAAACTGACAGGC
>LUYY01000103.1 GCA_001603415.1 Bacteroidales bacterium Bact_07
CGATCTTATTGTAAATCCCATTTCAGGAACTCGCGGTAAGGAAAGCATACTGCACGTTATCAACAATACAGTTGATAATGATATATTTGAACCCGAGATCCTTTTTACCCGCAAAAAGGGCGATGCCCAGCAGATCATCAGCGAAAAAATTGCCGAAGGATTTAAATATTTTATAGCTGTTGGTGGCGATGGAACCGTTAATGAAGTAGGAAGCGCAATTGTTAATACCGATTGTGCAATGGGCATAATTCCGCTTGGATCGGGCAATGGCCTTGCCCGGCACCTTAAAATACCACTCGACGCCGTTAAAGCCATTCAGGTTATAAACAAGCTTAAAGTTGAAGCCATTGACTATGGAATTGTTAATGGGCTTCCGTTCTTCTGCACCTGCGGTGTAGGTTTCGATGCCCATATAGGCTACCGATTTGCCAAAGAAAAAGGGCGTGGATTTTTCAACTACGTAAAGGTGACCCTATCGGACTTCTTCAGGTATAAGCCCAAGAAATACAAGGTTAAAATTGACGATGCTCAGAAAATGAAAGTTAGGGCATTTTTGATAACCTGTGCCAATGCATCGCAATACGGTAATAATGCCTACATAGCTCCCAATGCCGATATACAGGATGGGTTACTGGACATTGCCATTATGTCGCCCATTAACCTGCTTCAGGCTCCAGCCATTGGTGCAATGCTATTCACCCGAACAATCGATAAAAGCACTGTTCTCCAAACCGGTAAAGCCCAAAAGGTAGTTATAAAGCGCAAACACGAAGATGTGGTTCACTTTGACGGTGAGCCAATTATAATGGACCGTAAAGTTAAGATAAGTGTGGTAAATAAGGGCTTAAAGGTTATTGTGCCTTAACGGCCATCTACTTCGAGCAATCGGGTTTTTTTACGAATGGTTCTTAATACCAAGTAAATTATACCGGTGATAATAAAAGCAATGAACCACCCTTTGCCCCAAGAACTTAGCTCAAATAATTTACCGCCATTCGAAATAACATCGTGTATATACTGAAACACAAAAAACATTAATACCAGCTTAAAAAGCCCTATACTCTCCCGCTTTACCACATTGCGTATGGAAAAATTCAGGTTTGGTGAATGCCATCTTAACCTTCGAGGTATAAAGGTGGGAACACTATCAGCCCAGTTCAGGTAATCTGAGCCAAATTTATTGCGTAGGAAAAACTCTTCGGCATACATAATACGTTCATAGTAAAGCCAGTAAACCAGTAAGAAAAAAACTACGAACCAAACACTTTGAGTAAGCAAGGCCAAGCCAAACCACATAAAGAAGTTACCCAGTTAAAGCGGATGCCTTACCAGCGAATACATGCCCGAAGTATTAACAGTATCGGCTACCTGCTCCTTTGTGTTTCGACCTGAAGTGTTCTTAGGTGTGTAGCCAATAGTAATTACTCGTATTACCAACCCAAGAAAACTTACAACAAAGCAACCAATAAAGTAACTTGCATTGTATGCATACTGATGGTTCAAATGCAGGTAAACATAGTAGCCAATTCCTGCAAAAATCAAAACAAGAGGTAGGTAACTACGATTTCTAAAAAGAAAGTCGCCTTGGCGACGGAATGTTTCAATAAGTGCCATATTCAAACCCTTAATTACGGACGTAAATATAGCATTTGTTAATATAAGTTAATACTGATGTGCTAATTATTTTTGCTTCATCTTTAAGTATATGGATGTAAGCACTTTTTTGGTGTATAAGGGGAAATCGCCATTCATCATCCAAGAGTAGTAGCTGGGTTCCGACTTTAAAACTTCGACAACAGGTTTGCCCTTATGCTTCCCAAAATTAAATATTTCCACCCCGTTATCGTCGAGTATAATTCGACCGGCAAAATCGACATTACGGTTAAATGAGCTGAACTCCGAAAGGAAATCCACATCGTTCTTAAGGTCGGGGTAGCGCTCAACCTGAGCGCAAAGAATTTCAAATGTGGCAAGGGTATCGGCCTCGGCGCTATGGGCGTTTACCAGGTCCTTATCGAGGTAAAACTTGTATGCAGCAGCCAGGGTTCTCTTTTCCATTTTATGGAAAATGGTTTGAACATCGATGAACTTACGTTTTTTTAGGTCGATATCTACTCCAGCCCGCAGGAACTCCTCGGCTAATAGGGGTAAGTCGAACTTATTGGAATTGAAACCAGCAAAATCGCACCCTTCAATGTAGTTAGCAAGCGATTTGGCTATCTCCTTAAATGTAGGGGCATCTTTTACATCATCATCGGTTATGCCATGAACGGCAGTTGCCTCGGGTGGTATAGGCATTTCGGGGTTAATACGCCTCACCTTCGATTCACGGTTCCCATTGGGGAACACCTTTAACACGGCAATTTCAACTATTCTATCCTTTGCTACATCAATTCCAGTGGTCTCCAAGTCGAAAACAACCAGAGGATTTTTAATATTCAATCCCATTTAATATAACCTTTCATTAATAAAAAAACTTCCCCAAGCCACAGCCGGGGAAGTTGGTAAAGTATTCTTAGGCGCCAACCATCATTGGCATTAGAAGCATCAATACGTCCTCGTCGGGGTTTTCGTTTTGGTGAGGGAAAATGAGCCCTGCCCTTGAAGGGTCGGACATGGAAAGTACCACCTCGGTTGAAGAAAGGTTGGCTAAAATTTCAACCAGAAAAGCCGATTTAAAGCCAATCTCCATTTCATCGCCCTGGTAATCGCAGGTTAAACGCTCATATGCCGAAACCGAGAAATCGAGGTCCTGTGCTGAAACCTCGCACTGGTTGGAGGTTAACCCCAACTTAATCAGGTTACTTGCGGCATTTGAGTAGATTGAAACACGACGCACCGAGTTGTAGAAATCAACCCTATCGATAATCATCCGGTTAGGATTGTCAACAGGAATTACAGCGCTATAGTTGGGATATTCGCCTTCAACCAAACGGCAAACCAAGGTGTATCCGCTCATGGTGAAGCGTGCATTCTTATTGTCGAACTCAACGCTAACCGAACCGGTTTCCTTTACTAGAATTGATTTAAGCAGATTTGCGGGTTTTTTGGGAAGAATAAACGAAGAAAACTCATCAACCTGAACATCCTTACGGCGGTAGCGAACTAACTTATGCGAGTCGGAAGCTACAAAGGTCATTCCTTCGCCGGTAAGCTCTATAAAGACACCGTTCATCACCGGGCGCATTTCATCGTCGGCGGTAGCAAATATGGTTTTTGATATACCGTTGAGCATGACATCGGCAGCCACCTTAACACTAACACTGCTTTCAGGATTGAGCTCTGCTGGTTTGGGAAAATCATCGGCGGGCTGGCCAACAATGTTAAATTGACCATTTTCCGAATGAATTGCAATGGCAAGTGAACCCGGATCGATTTCAAAGGTTAAGGGCTGTTCCGAGAATTCCTTTAGAGTGTCAATGAGGATTTTAAAAGGAATTGCAATTGCGCCATCACCCATAACGTTATCGAGGGTAATTTTTGTTGTAAGTGTCGATTCAAGGTCGGATGCTGTGATTTCCAGCTCGTTTCCTTCCAACTTGAATAAAAAGTTGTCGAGAATTGGTAGGGTGTTCTTGCTGCTGATTACCCTGCTTACCACCGTTAAGTGGCTCAGTAGCATGGTGCTTGATACAACAAATTTCATATCTCTGTAATTTAAGTTTTAGTTTCTCCTTTAACTGTCAAACTGTTAACTCCCTTTTTCTTAAAAAAAGTTGAAAATCAACACAATTCAAAACTCAAAAGGATTTCAATAATACAAAATTTTACTCTAATAAACCACACTATTTTTCATAATTATTTACAAACTCGTCAATGGGTGAAAGCACGTAATGAAAATGCAAGTAGGTGCCAACCAAAAACCGATTTTCGGCTAACTTTATTAGGATGCAATTGGGATTGAATCCGAGCTTTTGGCCCAAAATGTTGGTATAACCTTCACCAACAATCCTATAAATATTGTATTCGTAAGATTTTCCATTGGCCATTTGTAGCTGCAATACAGCAATCAGATTTTCTGGTTTTGCAGAGTTCTCTTCGAATTTTGTGGGATATCGAAGCTTTAAATCGCTAAAAGAATGGTATAGGTTACTAATGTTGGCTATGTTTATATTGGTCAGGCGATTACCATTTGCACTGAACAAAACTATATCGTTTACCATAAACTTAATAGTATATCCCTTGTCGGTATTCGGAAAATCAACCTTAATACTTGCAATCTCTTCGAGCGATTCAGGAAACAGTTTGCTTGCAAGCCAACTATCAGGGTTAACGGAAAAGTATTCTATTAAATCGGTTGATGCGATTGGCGATTCAACGTAGTATGGAATTTCAGAGCTTTCGTTCAGCGCTATAGGTTTATAGTTGAATTCAGCAACTGACGCAATTCTATATTCCTTTTTTAAAGACTTTTTATTATAAATGCAAACCCTAATTGCCTTGTTTTGAAGTAATAGCAAAAGATTGTCACCTGTTTTCAATGTGGCAGGTGCAATAGTATTTATGTTTTGTAAAAGGTCGATAAAACTGTAAACCGTGGCAGAATCGGCAATGTAAAAGCCATTTATCAACCAAATGCCTTCTGAATTCGTCAGCCTAAGGGTATCAGTACCCTTAATTAGTTCGATGGCAGTAATGTTTGAACTTTTAATAGAAAAATTCGACTGACGGTAGTCCCTGTACCATTGTGTTAGGTATAAAATACCTAAACCGCCAGCAACGATAAGGATTACGATGAGAATTTTTTTAGTTGACATGGGTGAAAGTATATTTCTTCCTGCGAACTAAATGCCAAATAATTCCGGCAAACACCATAATAAGCGATGGCAACACCATATTAACCAGTTGCCAGTATAATCGTTCACTTACAGTTCTTTTCCGATCGAGTAAACGGAGTTTTATATCCCTTGAACGTAAATCAAGAAGTCCATTATCGTCGCAAAGGTATTTTACCATGTTCACGACCAACTCCTTATTTCCATAGGTTTGCTGGGTAAACCTATCGTATCCCAATGGGATAACATAGGCCCCGTTGGGGCGACGCTGTATATCGTTACGAATGATATCGGCATCGGCAACTACAATCATCTTTGTAAATATACTCTTGTCGATAAAATTGATTGTATTATTTGGAATGATTGCATTTATAGGTCGATTCCGGAAGTTTGATTTGAAAAATCCTTGCAGTTCAACGGCAACAGGAAGCGAAGGGTTTTGGAACTCGTAGCGGGTTATTCCTTTACTTACCTGATTTAAATTGATTAATGCAGGCACCTTAACAAGTTTACTTTCTTTTGATGTGGTTAAAAGAATTCGTTTTTTGACTTCGGCATTCATACCAACCGTATCAATTGGGCTTATGAATTTGGCTTGAATCAGATTTAACCCCTTGGTAATAGGGTTATCGGTAGGTGGCATAAGCAATGGATAGTAAAGCCAAGGTGCAGGGACAAAACGGGGCTCCTGTCCAACCAGTGCAGCATTAACCGGAATTACAGAACACTGTATGTCCTGAACCAATAGGGGGTTCAGCCGGGCACCATACCGAAAAAGCATATCATCGAGATTATGCTGATTCATAAACGCCAGCGTTGATGCACCGGTTGATAAACTATCGATACTAACGTTTACTGGGTCAACAAACCAAAGCACTCGCCCACCCTGCATAATGAATTGGTCGATTATGAGCTTATCGGCTTCGGGCATAGGCCGGTTTGGGCCAGCCACTATTATAGTCTTATAAGGCTTTAATGCGTTGGGATCACCATTAATTATCACTCTACTAACTTCGTAGTATTGCGATAGTTCGCGCTCAATATCACCGGTTTCAAACTCATCAAACTCACCATGTCCTTGAATGAATGCAATGCGCTGCCGGGTATCGGTTGTAACACGGTCGATGGCATCAATCAAGGCATACTCAAAATTTTGTATGGATAGGTTAATGTTCTCTTCACCCGATATATTTGGATTATTCCTTAAAAGGTTAACTGCCACCTCCTTCCCCTTGTATGTTAATATACATCCAGGAAAGATGATACGCTGGATCATAGCACCCTCCTTGTCCTTAACATGAACATTGGTTGGAACAAGTCCTTTATCGGCCAGCTGACGGAAAAACTGCTCTTGCTTTTTTGAACTAGAAACGGTGTAGGGATTAACAAACTCAAACCGGATTTTCTTTCCGGCTATCACCTTGAACTCATTTAAGGTTTCGGCAAGAGTTTTTTTCATTCGAACAAAAGCAACCGGTAACTCCCCGTCGAGATATGATCGGATTACGACAATATCGTCTAAACCCTTTAGAACCTCTCGGGTGGCAGGTTGGATGGTGTACCTTTTATCTTCGGTAAGGTCGAGACGAAAGTAAAATAACGACGAAACGATATTTGCCAACAAAACTATAATCACCAATGCGGCAAATGACCGTATATGGTTGATTTTTATCTTTCTACTAACACTCATAGCCTTCATTTTTGGGGTTTCACCATTTACGCGATTGAAGTTTTAAACGGGTAAGTCCCAGAAAAACTAATGATATTGATAAGAAGTAAACCACATCGCGCGAATCGATAACACCACGGCTAACCGAATCGTAGTGTTCGCTAATACTTAATGACAGCAATGCCGATCGGGCCCACTCCAACGATTGAAGTTCGGCCACCCAGGCAAGACCATCATAGAAAAGGAAACATAATGCCACAGCCGAAAGAAAAGCAACTATGATGTTATCGGTTAAACTCGATGCAAATAGCCCAAGGGCTGCGTAAGCCGATGCCAGGAAAAATAAACCGATAAACGAACCCCATGTTGCTGCCCAATCCAGATTTCCTGCAGGATTACCTAAACTCGACACGCTGTAAACAAAAATAAAAGCCGGAATTATTACAATGGCAACAAGCACCACCGAAGCAAAAAACTTGCCGAGCACCATTGCAGTATCGGAAATAGGGCGTGTAAGAATTAGCTCAATGGTTCCCGATTTTTTCTCATCGGCAAACATTCGCATGGTGGCTGCAGGAACAAGAAAAAGGAAAAGCCAGGGGGCAATGTAAAATAAAGGTTCTAAAGAAGCATACCCTGAATCTAGCATGTTGGTGTTACCGGGTAACACCCATAGAAACAAACCTGTGAGAACAAGAAAAAGAATTGCAATTACATATCCGGTTAATGAAGAAAAAAAGTTTTGCAACTCTCTAATAAATATCGATTTCATAGGTGCTTACGTTTTATGGGCAAATTTACTGAAGCACATCGAAAGGTTTAACCTCAGTTGAATCGGGTTTAACAGGTTCAAGATTAACCTTTGATAGTTCAATGATTTTAACGTCCTTAAAGTAATACTGAATTATTTTATCGTAAGTCCAACCCCTTTGAGCCATAGCCATTGCACCATCCTGGCACATTCCTACCCCATGACCATACCCTCTCCCGGAAATACGCACCTCGTTTTTACCTGCCGATACCGAAAACCATGCAGACCTCAACTTAAAATACTTTCGAACAGTAGTTGTTGGAATATTAACACCTAATACCGTATAGTATTTAGGCCTTTCCTTTGGATAGAAATTAAGGTTTTCGCGAATTAATTTGGCTGTATCGACACCCTGTTGCGCAAGAAATTTTTTCCATTCGGTAAGGGGGATTGTCCTTTCCCAACGGGCATTGGGGGCCGATGTGCAAAACCTATCGTTTACACTCCTTAGGTATGGTAAAGCCTGTATCCAAACATCCTCAGAGTTTGCGGTTTGGCCACCACAGTTAGCATGAAATGCTGCGCTAATTGGCCTTGATGCCGAATCGACAACTATAAGATCTTTTACATCAAGAACAGCGTCGTAAACATCTTGGAATGCTTCAGGCCTTCCCTTGTAGGCCTGACAATGCTCCTGATCGCACAGGTTAAAACCTTCCGACTGGTGTTTATCGGCATGGCTAACTGTAAAGGTTCGGGCAAGCAAGGCTTGCGCCTTGTAGAGTTCAGGCTCTTTGTCGGGGCCAGTTTCGGCAAGTACAACAGCAGCAATATATTTTTCACGGTCGATAACATTAATGGCCATAATCCTATTAAACTCAACATAAAATGTAATGTTATCGTCGTATAAACGTGCGGGCTTTGCAGGGATTATGGGCTTTAACCGAAAAACATCTTCACCGGATTGGCCTACTAGTGTTACCCTTTTGAATGAACCATAGCTACGGTTCTCATCACGAACAAGCACGGAATCGCCTTGACGGCTAATATAAAGGATTTGTAATGGTTTAATGGTAATCATACTATCGCCAAGCACCATGCTGTAGTTACCCTTTGTGGGTGTTACCAGTATAGTGTTAAGGTTTGTATCGTTGAAAATGCTTATGCTTAACTTTTGTGCAACCGATGTAATCGATAGGAAAAGCAAAAATGAAAAAAGAATTGCTCTCATAAGCAAATATTTAGGTTGATTTTAGTAGTTCTACCATTTTTTTTCCAACTCGTTCCGATGCTCCCCTTTCACCAAGTTTTGCTCTGAGCTGAGCATACTGTTCGAGCTGACGGTCTCTTTCAGGTTTACCGGGCAATAACTTCTTTGCTTCGCTATATAGAGTTTCAGGTGTTAAATCGTATTGTTTTAACTCCCGAACCACCTCAACTCCCATATTTAGGTTCACCAGTGAAATGTATTTCACCTTTATAACCATCCATGCAATTAGCATCGAGAAGAAATTGCCACGGTAACAAACCACCTGCGGAACATTTAAAAGAGCAGCCTCCAGCGTTGCTGTACCCGATGTTACAAAGGCAAGAGTAGAGCAAGAAAGTAAATCATAGGTTTGGCCAAAGACCACCTTTACCCCGGTTCCCTGGATGTATGGCTCATAAATACTATATTCCAACGAAGGTGCGCCGGCAATTACAAACTGATACTCGGGAAACTTTTCGGTTACCTTTAACATCACCGGCAGATTATAGCGAATTTCCTGCTTTCGGCTACCTGCAACTAGAGCAATTATTGGTTTAAGGGGTAAATCATTTTTCTCACAAAAATCCTTTAAAGGAATTGGATCAGGAAGTTTACTTACAATGGCATCTATTGAAGGATTGCCCTCGTAAACCGGATCAATGCCTTTTCCCCTAAAGTATTCGATCTCAAAAGGAAAGATCACAAAAAGCTTATCAACAAAACGCTTTAACTTTTCTACACGCGACTCCTTCCAGGCCCAAACCTTTGGCGCAATGTAGTAAAATACTTTAAACCCCGATTGCTTTGCAAATTTGGCAATCCGAAGGTTAAAACCGGGATAATCGACCAGAATTACTATGTCGGGCTTATACTCAACTATGCTTTGTTTACAAAGCTCCATGTTTGCTTTAATGGTTCGCAGGTTGAGCAAAACCTCCAGAAACCCCATAAAAGCCATATCGCGGTAGTGCTTAATAAGTGTCCCGCCCTGCTCGGCCATTAAATCGCCGCCAAAGTAAAGGAATTGGGCATCCGGATCGTTTTTTTTGATGCCTTTCATCAGGTTGGATGCGTGCAAATCGCCCGATGCCTCGCCTGCAACAATAAAATACTTCATCTTAAAACTACATAAATCGCATAAAAACAATAATTAGAGCAAGTATTATGGTACTGCCTAAAACTCCCTGAGCAGCTTTAAGCCTATCAGTCCAAATAAACACAAAAAAAAGGCCAAGATTAGGTAATACCGAAAGAGACAATGCCCTTGACAAATCGCCTCTTACGTTTAGATACCTTATAAAATCGACAAATTTGAAGTCGCTAGCCAGCGCAAAATAAATAATAACCAAGGAGATGGCTGGCAGCAGCACTCCTAACAGGTATCCATGCCACTGCTTATTTATTTTTTTCTGCATGCGAAACTGTTATTTGATCAAAGTTCCACGATTTAATACGTTCAAGTTCTTTATAGTCGGTCAAATCCACATGTACGGGCACAACCGTGATATAACCCTTATTAAGCCAGTACTCATCGGTGTCGGTGGCGTTGGGTTCATCATTAAGGAAATATCCTGTTAACCAGTAGTAATCAACACCCCGCGGATCGGTTCGTTTCTCAAACTCCTCGCGCCAAGTACCCTTATTCTGGCGGGTTACTTTAATTCCCTTTACCGATTTAAGCGGCAATACAGGAATATTTACATTTAAGCATGAACCCGGTGTTAAACCATTTTCGAGCACGTTTCGAACAATCACCCTGCCATACTCAATGGAAGCAGAAAAATCGGGCTTTTCGTCGTAATCAAGAATGGAGAAACCAATTGAGGGCACTCCATATAAACAACCTTCGATAGCAGCAGCCATGGTGCCACTGTAAATAATACTAATCGATGAATTTGAACCATGATTGATACCCGATACCACCAAATCGGGTAAGCGGTTGGTAAACAGTTGGTTCATAGCAAGCTTTACGCAATCGACAGGGGTACCATTGACAGAGTAGAACTCCACATCATCGGCACGTTTATGCTTCCTCAGCCTCAAAGGGATTTTGATAGTAATGGCATGCGACATTCCGGAATGACCTTCCTCCGGTGCTACCACTACAACACTCCCAAAGGGCTTTACCATCTCTATTAATGCCTCAATTCCAGCAGCTCTAAATCCATCGTCGTTTGTAACAAGAATTACTGGTCGTTTTAACTCCCCGTTTCCTTCAACCATTACTTAAAAATTTATGTTAATTGACAAAGATACAATTTTATTAAACATTGAACAGTTTTAGGAGCCGTGTTAAAGGGTATTTTACAAAAGTTAACGCCAATTTATAATAATCATGTTCATACTAACGGAAGCATAAAAAAGTTCGGTCATTAAATCGACCGAACTTTATAGTAAAAGGATGGGTGATTATCTATTTACCCTAAAATTCCATCTTACGGGTAATTACCCCTGGAATTTTTACCAGTTCATCGTGAAGTTTTACCTGATCATCAATGGGCCCAGTGAGTTCAAGTAATATCAAACCCGATGAACTGCAGTAGTCATCGGAAACCTCATGTAACCCTAATCGGGTTTTAATTGAGCAGCCGTAACGGGTTAATACCCTTTGAACCTCTCCGGCTTCCTTAACTCTATCGGTAATTTTGATACCTAGGATTGTGTGATTGTTTTCCATGGCTAACTGGTTTTGGTTTCCATAAATTTACGTTAAAACGGCAAACTTTTCCAAAAAGTTTTGGTTAAAATTAAGGCTGTAGGTGCGATTTTTGTTGTAAAAAAATTTACCTTGCAGGGTTATTCACTTATAAAAAATCAATGAACATTATGAAGCGATATTGTTCAGGGCTAATTCTTTTGGCGCTTGCTTTTAGCAGTCAGGCATTGTTTGGCCAATACTTTGGAAAAAACAAACCCATATACAAAAACATAAAATTCAATGTTTACCAAACCCCAAATTTCGAGATATATCACTACCTAAAAAACGATAGCTTGCTCAATGTCATCTCGCTTTCAGCTGAAAAGTGGTACGATAGGCATTACCAAATTTTTAGGGATTCCATAAAAACCAAAAACCCGATACTGCTATATAACGATCAGGCCGATTTTCAGCAGACCACAGCAATTTCTGGTACAATAGGAATTGGCACTGGTGGGGTTACCGAAGCGCTTAAAAACAGGGTAGTTTTTCCATTTACGGAAACATGGCAACAGACCAATCACGTTTTGGGGCATGAGTTAGTTCATGCCTTTCAATACAACTCATTAATCAATGGCGATTCCACATCGCTCAACTCAGTTCGAAACCTTCCCCTCTGGATGGTTGAGGGTATGGCTGAATACCTATCGTTAGGCACCTACGATTACCAAACAGCCATGTGGATGCGCGATGCCGTTATTAACGATAATTTTCCCACTCTTGAAGATATGACCTACTACCCCAACAAATACTTCCCCTACCGATGGGGGCATGCTTTTTGGTCGTTTGTGGGACGAACCTTTGGCGATAGTTTGATAAACCCAATATTCAAGGAAACCGCAAAGAGGGGGTATAACTTTGCGCTAATGAGGTATATCGGTTTAAACGAACAATCGTTTTCCACGCTTTGGAAATCGGTTTATTACGACTACTTTAAGCGAACTTTGCCCGACACAGTTGAAGACCCTAACGGAACCCGAATACTATTCGAACGAAACGCAGGAGAGATAAACATTTCACCATCGGTTAGCCCCGATGGCCGCTACGTGGCCTTTTACTCCGAGAAGGACCTTTTCTCAATCGACCTCTATTTGGCTCATGCCATTAGCGGAAAGATTATCCGAAGGCTATCGAGTATAGTTCATGATAATGAGATTGATGCCCTAAACTTTATTGAATCGGCTGGCACCTGGTCGCCCGACAGCCGAATGTTTGCCTTTGTAGGCTTTAGCAAAGGCAAAAGCAAATTGATTATTGTTGATGTTTTTGATGGTAAACTTGTCCAGGAATTCAGTATTCCCGGAGTCCCTTCGTTCAACTATCCGGCCTGGTCGCCCGATGGCAATAGCATTGTTGTTTCAGGTCTTGTTAATGGGATAAACGATTTGTACCAATACGACCTAACCACCAAAAAAGTTATTCGCTTAACAAGTGACCCCTGGTGTAATATTCATCCTGCTTGGTCGAGCGACGG
Organism: Bacteroidales bacterium Bact_07; assembly: GCA_001603415.1. Taxonomy (GTDB): domain Bacteria; phylum Bacteroidota; class Bacteroidia; order Bacteroidales; family Tenuifilaceae; genus Tenuifilum. Next base: position 12,617 of record LUYY01000103.1, read on the forward strand.
TAAATCTATTGTTTTCTCAACCGATAAACCCTCGCAAACATCAATCAGCAAAACAACAGGATATAACCTTGCAACGCTCGATATTGAGACCAAAGCCATAACCGTATTGGACATTCTGCCAGGAGCTGATAACGTTAACCCAATGTTCTCGGCCGATAATAAAAGCATTTACTTCCTCTCCAATTGCGATGGATACCGTAACCTTTTCAAGCTAAACATCGAAAGCGGCGAAGTTTATAGGATGACCAGAATACTTACCGGCATATCGGGCATGACACCCTTGGCGCCGGCCATGAGTGTAGCGCGGGAGAACAATGAAGTGGTTTACTCCCATTTTTTCAAAAGCAAGTATTCCATTTACACTGCCGATAGCACCGATTTCAAACCCGTCAGAATTAACCCCTATCAGGTTGATTTTAGCGCCTCAATCCTTCCGCCCACCAACAGGGCAACCGAAGGTTTAGTTGATAAAAATTTGGCAGACAATGGCTTACCCAAACACTTGGTGGATTCCTTCAAAATGGTTCCCTTTAAACCCAAATTCAAGCTCGATTACATATCGAACATAGGCATGGGAATCAGTACCTCACCTTACGGAACGGGAATGGCCGGTGGTGTTGAAATGCTATTCAGCGATATCACCGGAAAAAATATGGTTTACACCGGCCTATCGCTAAACGGCGAGATATACGACTTTGGCGGACAGGTTGCATTCCTCCAGCAAAAAAAGTATATAACCTGGGGGGTTACAGCCTCGCATATACCATACTCCTTTGGGCAATATGGCTACGATACCCTTCATCGGGTTATAAACGGTGAACCAGTAATTGTAGAAGATTTTCAACTAATTCAAATTCGAATGTTCGAAACCGCCACAGGTATACTCTCATACTTTCCTTTATCATCAACCCAAAGATTTGAGCTAAACGGATCAATAGCGCGCTACTACTACAGAGCTGATATCTATTCAAACTATTACATTGATGGGTATTACTTTGGGTCGGAACGTAAGAAAGGCGAAGTGCCTCCGGGATTTTGGTTGCAGCAATCGAGTTTTGCCTATGTGTTCGATAATTCCGATTTTGGAATAGCCTCGCCTATGCGTGGGCATAGAATGCGATTCCAAGTTTCAAGAACCCTTGGGGAATACAACTACTGGGGCGCGTTAGCTGATATGCGTAAATACATTTTCCGCAAACCCCTTAGCTTTGCTTTCCGGACGCTTTACTACGGGCGATTCGGTTCATCCATAAACGATAACATCCTCTATCCGCTTTACATTGGCTACCCTTGGTATGTTAGGGGATATGATAGCAATTCGTTCATTAATTACGGCCAATCGGGCAATGTAAACATTGACCAGCTAACCGGGAACCATATAGCCGTTGCTAATTTTGAAATACGGATTCCTTTTACAGGCCCAGAGCGCCTTACTTTAATCAAGTCGGGAACATTGTTTACGGAACTAGCTTTCTTTACCGATGCCGGAATAGCTTGGACAAACGATTATCCCCCATCCCTGAAGTGGAAACCAACATCGGTAAACGATAGAACACCCTTTGTTAGCTCTGGGGTAAGCCTTAGAATTAACCTTTTTGGAATGCTTATTTTAGAACCTTACTACGCAATACCATACCAGCTGGGTGGCTTCAGGGCCGCCAATTGGGGTATCAACTTTATACCCGGGTGGTAAACCTATACCACCCGGTTTTTCCATCGGCCCGTTCTTAGGTAAATCAACGAAATGGTTGTAACCAGCACACCGTATAATATTTCAGATGTCCATACCCAACTTAGCGATTTACCAAGTGTTATGGCCATAAGGTATGCCCAGCCAAGGTAGATTAACAGTGTAAACAATTCGATAGCAAACGAAACCCTTGTACTTCCAGTACCCGAAACCCCATTAAAGCTAATAAACGCCGATGCCATGGTTAAACCCAAATTACGCTATAGAAAAAAAGATTACTTTTAAGGTGAAAAATCCTAATGCGTAGCGTTAGAAAAAATTAGCATATGAATTTCGAGCTATCCTTTACCAATAAAGAGATTACGCCATGGGGCGGAATGGTATTTTTGAAACAAATGTTGGATAAAATTCACTTTAAAGAGCATATTTTATCATGCGAAAATTTACCGACGCAGAATTCCAACAGGGGGCACAAGATAGATACGTTGTTAGAATCGTTTATTACATCAATTTGGTGTGGTGCCAATAGGTTTCTACATACGGAAGTTACAAGGTCTGACAAGGTACTAGCTAAGATTTTTGGTTGGGAAACAGTACCTGGTCAAGACGCCTATAAAAGGTATTTTTCCAAATTCACTCAAGGCACCAATCAAGCAGTAAGCCACCATATGTTCAAATGGTTTTTTGAAAATATTCACTTGAATTATTTTACTTTAGATATAGATTCTAGTGTAATTACCCGATATGGGCATCAGGAAGGTGCAAAAAAAGGGTACAATCCCAAGAAAAAAGGCAGGAATTCGCATCACCCTATTATAGCTTTTGTTAATGATATACGCATGGTAGCCAATTTTTGGTTACGAAGTGGTAATGCGAGTTCTGCCAATAACTTTATATCCTTTTTAGAAGATACCCTGTCTAATTTTGGGAATAAAACAGTAGGATTAATACGCTTAGATAGTGGGTTTTATCAAAAAGAGATATTGGATTATTTAGAAGGTAAGCCTAAAAAATACATTGTTGCTGTACGTTTTTCTTGTCCGTTTCAGCAACACATTATCCAACAAAAGAGTTGGATTCCCCTTGATGAAGGTATTGAGATTTGCGACAGTATCTATCAAGCTCAAAATTGGGACACACCACGAAGAGTTGTAATAGTTCGACAAAAATTGGCACGAAGGCCAAATGCTACGGGGAAACAGCTAAGCTTATTTCCCGAAGATGAAATATACAAAAACTATAGATATTCAGCCTATGTAACGAATTTAGATATATCAGCACCTGATGTTTGGAGAAGCTATAGAGCAAGAGGTGATGCCGAAAACAGGATCAAAGAGTTGAAGCAAGATTTTGGTGCTGACAGTTTTAATCTCAAAAGTTTTTTTGCTACTGAAGCAGCTTTAATATTTGTAATGGTTGCTTATAATCTAATGTCGCTTTTCAGATTGTTTGTGCTAAGGGAAAAAACACAAAAAAGCCTTTCTACTTTGCGTTATAGAACTTTTGCAGTGGGAGCTTATTTTGAAAAAGTTGGAAATACTTTAAAGCTCAAAATTTCTCTTATTAAAAAACGAAGAAAATGGTTTCGAGGTCTTTGGGATTATCCTCTTGAATTACCTCTCAAAATATCTAATGCGTAATTTGGGTT
>LUYY01000351.1 GCA_001603415.1 Bacteroidales bacterium Bact_07
GATCTAAAATAAAAAAGATTGACAACTGAAAATCTATTGTTTACAATTAAGGCTAATTAATGAACAATATGTTCAGTTATAAACAAAAGGAGTGGCACATGAAAAAGAAAGGGATCAGAACAGTACTGGCAACCATGCTTGTACTCATTTTCGCTTCCAGTATTATCTTTGGAGCTGGAAGTACCGAAGTCGCTACAAAAACCTCTCGAAAACTTTCTATCGCCCATGTTTTTGCAACAAACCATCCGGTTCATCTCGCATTGCTTGAGGCTAATGAGATGCTGAAGCAAAAAAGCGGAGGGCGTCTTGAATTGAACATTTATCCGAATGGAACCTTTGCAAATTACAATGATGCAGTACAAGCAGTGATAATGGGCCAGTTGGATATGGCTCCACTGGATAGTGCATCGGAGTATCTTCCGAAGGCTGGAGTATTGTTGGGGCCTTACGTATTCCGAAGCTATGGGCACTGGACTAACTTCAAGAATAGTGAGTTGTACGAAAATTTGAAGGATGAAATCAGTGAAGCTGTAGGTGTCAAACAGCTCGACCTGTATAATTTTGGATTCAGGAATATGACAGGTAATAAGCCTCTCGTCAAGCTTGAGGATTTTCATAAGTTGAAGCTTAGAGTGGTTAACTTCCCTCCATATAGCGAAATTGCAACTGTATTTAATGCTGTCGGAACTTCGTTGCCGATTGGTGACGTTTACATGGGTTTACAGTCCGGGGTGGTCGATGCTCAAGAGAATCCGCTCACTCAGATTGTGACTATGAAGTTCTATGAAGTACAGAAGTACTTGATGCTTACTCAGCACATGCTTGCGGTTTCTGGTACCATTATGAGTGAGCAGACTTGGAATTCTCTCTCAGCCGAAGATCAGAAGATCATTGAGGAAGTCTTCCGATTCGAAGCTGATCGCATTGATCAGATTGTTCGTGACAACGAGAATGCGCTTATTGAAGAAGTGAAAAAAGCAGGCATGACGGTTATTGATAAGATCGATACCAAACCGTTCAGAGATCGTGTAGGCCTGGTACTTGAACGCAATCCAGCCTGGGTTGAAGTATATAACCAAATCCAGAGCATCCCCGACTGATAATCCTATTGCAGGCAGCATCACAAGAGTATTGGCTGCTGCCTGCACATTTCTCAAGAAGGAATTATAACTATGAAGCATTCAACCTTGCAGAAAGGGTGCGTCCAAGTGCGAAGTGTGTTGCAAAAAGGAGAGATGCTTATTGGAGTCTCTTGTTTAGCGGTGATGCTCATCATGATGCTCCTGAACATCTTTTTTCGCTATATTCTCTCAAAGCCGATTTTCTACTCAGATGAGTTGAACAATTATCTCTTTATTTGGATGAGTTTTCTCTCCGCAGCATATGTGATGGGAAATGATGGGCATGTCCGGGTAACAGCCATCGTCTCCCTATTGCCTAAAAAGGGGCAGCTTTGGGTCAAGCTGGTGATGGACCTGATAATGGTTGTCGTATTCTTCCAGTATATTTCACCTTCCATGCGGATGCTTAGCCGCTTGAAGCTTTCCAATATGATGCGTATTCCCTTGAAATATGTCTATGTCATCATGCCTATCGTCTTTCTTCTGATGTGTATTCACATTCTTGTAAATATCATTGAAGAGTTTGTCCGCTTGGCAAAGCTCAAGGAAGACGCAGCCAAGCCCAATGGGGGTGCATAATGTTGCTTACGCTCTTTCTTCTGTCATTTACCATACTTTTTATGCTTGGCATGCCGATAAGCGTGGCTATGATTTCCTCTTCTTTGTTGTATATAAGCATGAGGGGAATGGATCTCGGGTTTATGGCTATGCAAATGTTTTCGGGACTGGACAACTTTGTATTGATTGCCATTCCAATGTTTATCCTGACTGCAGAAGTAATGAATAAAACGTCTGTCGCTGACAGGATATTTGATTTCTGCAATGCACTTGTCGGGTATATTCCAGGTGGCCTTGGACATGTAAATATCGTAACCAGCATCATCTTTGCCGGAATGTCAGGGTCGGCTGTTGCTGATGTAGGTGGTATCGGCCACCTAAGCTATCAGGCTATGGTTGATAAAGGATTTGATAAGGAGTTCAGTGCATCGGTGACCATAGCCTCATCGACCATTGGGCCGATTATTCCACCGAGCATTCCCATGGTTGTCTATGCAATGGTGACGAATGAGTCCGTGGGGAAGCTCTTTTTTGGTGGAGTACTTCCCGGTTTGATCATCGGGCTCGTACTTATGGTCTATGTGTATATCATCAGTTTGAAGCGGCACTATCCAAAGAGTTCCATTGTAAGTGCAAAAGTATTCTTCAGAGACTTAGTCATTTCGTTTCTCAAAGGCTTTTTCCCGCTGCTTACCCCCATGATTCTCCTGGGAGGCATCTATCTAGGGGTTGTCACTACAACAGAAGCCTCAGTACTTGCCGTATTGTACTCGCTTATCCTTGGATTTTTCTTATACAGGACAATGAATCTGAAAAGCTTCATCGAATGTTTGAAACAAGTTTTCGCAACCTGTGGTTCTATCCTGCTCCTCCTTCCTGCCGCCAAGGTGTTTAGTTTTGTCATGACAGCAGAGAATCTTCAAGACATCATCTACCAGGCGATGATGGCATTTTCTGGCAATAATCGCTGGCTCATTATGCTGAGTGTGAATATCCTATTCTTGGTTCTCGGCATGCTATCCGATCCTACTGTCAATATCATGCTGTTTGTCCCGATGGTGATGCCGCTCATCAAAGCCTCAGGTTTTGATCCTATTCATTTTGGGGTGATTATCGTCATCAACGCCATGATTGGAAATACGACGCCTCCTGTAGGGCAAGTGCTGCTCGCTGTCTGTGGTATCGA
>LUYY01000104.1 GCA_001603415.1 Bacteroidales bacterium Bact_07
AAAAAATTGCTCGAATTTTTTGGGAAAATTAAAATTCCAGCTTTTAAAAAATAAAAATTTGTATCTTTACTTTTCGAAACAAGATACTAAAATGGAAAAATTGCATTTGATATACTACCTATCGCTGCTAGCAATTCTTTCACAAGTTTTCGTCTCTTGCAACTCATGTAGCAAGCAAGGTGTTGACGTTACGCAGGATTTATATGTTCCTGATTCAGTGGTAGAAGTTGCCCCTCCACAAGTAAGCAAGGCTGTTACCGAGCAAATGATGCAAAACATTTCTTCGCCTGTTGAAACAGCAGCCCTCATTAAAGGGTTAAAAATACCTTTTAATAAGAACTTCTTGGCCAACACCAAGCAAGCCGAAAAGTTCAACACTAACTTTGAGAAAGCTTTTGCCCTTGGCCTCTATGGTTGCGACCTGGGTTACCTCAACATGTACGAAAAAACTTCGTTTGTTGTTGATTATGTATCAACCATTAAACGCTTAGCCGACGATATTCAGGTAGGCCAATTCTTTGACTTTAACACCCTAAAGCGACTGGCCACTAACAACGAAAACCTCGATTCACTCATTCTAATCTCACAGCAAAGCTTTAACCGCATTGATACCTACTTGGCCGAAACTAACCGCTCAATGCTTAGTGCCGTTATTGTAGCTGGCGTTTGGGTTGAGGGGGCCTACATTTCGAGCCGCGTGGCTCAAATAAGCAATCACCCTAAAATTAGGGAAACTATTGGCGAACAAAAAACGGTGCTCAACTACCTATTGGCTCTTCTTAAGGTGTACGACAAAGATCCAAGCATGGCAAAGCTAATTGCCGATTTTGATAGAATTAAAAAAATATACGATGAGGTTAAAATAACCTATGAGATTGGTGAACCTGAAATGGTTGAGGAAAATGGAGTTCTAACATTTAAACAAACCGACAAACAGGTTATTGAAATGAACGACGAACTGTACCAAAGGTTGATTAAAGAAATTCAAGGATTACGTTCAGATTTACTAAAATTGTAAGAAATTTTCAGCTATGAAAAAGATATTATTTTCGTTATTGGTGGTGTTGATTGGAGTTGCTTTTTTCAATAAAGTAAAGGCCCAATCGGAAGAGGAGTTGGTACAAATATGTACCATGGTAGCTGGTGATGCTGACTACTTAAAGGATTTCCGAATTAAACTCGATGCCGGTGACCCCCCACCAGTTCAACGATTCCCTGTGTTGCTTAAAAAGGATGTTAAATACCGCTTCACGGTTTGCAACTCTAAGGACTATGAAGGGAAGGTAATACTTCAGCTATTTGATAATAACCGACAGCTTGCTACAACCTACATAGTAGCCACAGGTAAGGATTACCCCTATATCGACTGGGTTTGTACCAAAACCGGTGCCTACCATTTGGTTTACTCTTTCAGGGATGGAAAGGCAGGGTTGGCAGTTGGGTTGCTGTCGATGGTGGGAACAATGTAAAGCACATTATATCTAACAATAAAACCGCCCTACAGGCGGTTTTATTGTTTTAAAAAGACTTAATTCCTCTCCACCGCAAACACAAGGTCTTTTACCCTATTCCACCTGGCACTATCCATTTTAGGCCCCAGCACCTCTATAACATGACCCGAAAGGATGGCTCCAATTTCACCACATTTGGTAAGCGGGAGTCCCTTTGACAATCCGTAAAGGAATCCGGCCGCATATAAATCACCGGCACCGGTTGTATCGATGCTTGAAACATCAATTACTCCTACCTCATAGATATTATCGCCTTGCTTTATAAGTGAGCCATCGGCACCAAGCTTAACAACAGCTATCTCAGCAAGTGTTCCAAGTTCCTTTAGAGCGTCAGTAGGCAATTTGCCTGTAAAGGCTTTTGCCTCCTCCTCGTTGGCAAAAACTATATCGACATACTTTTCAACTATTTCGCGCAAAAAGGCCTTGTTCTCCTCAACTACGTTGTAGCTTGCCAAATCTAACGAGATAGTACAGCCATTCTCTTTGGCTAATTCAACAGCACGTCGGATAAGGTTTTGGTTTTGCACCAAATACCCCTCTATATGGAAGTGGGTGTATCCACTGAATTGCGACAAGTCAAGATCGCTTTCGGTCATTTCAATGGCAGCACCCAGGTAAACGGCAAAGGTGCGTTCCGAATCGGGAGTGATAAAGGCCAATGCCCTCCCCGATTCTGCGTTTCCTTTGAGCATTATAGGAGTAACACCATTTTGAACCAAATCGTTGGCAAATGCCTGCCCAAATGAGTCATCGCCTACCTTGCCAATGAAAGCCGCATCGGCTCCAAGGTTTGCAAGCCCATGAATGGTATTGGCTGCACTACCTCCGGCTGCAAGTGTTCGGGGTAGACCTTCGGTTTGGGCAAGTATGCTTTGCATGCGGTCAGCATCAACAAGCTGCATGCTACCCTTGGGTAAATTCAACTCAAATAATTTAGCATCGTTTGGTAGCTGTACCAGTATATCGACCAATGCATTCCCGAGTCCAAGAAACTTTGCCATAATCTATCAGTGGTTAAATCAGATGGTAAATATACAAAAAAATAAACCCCGATTTTCATCGGGGTTTGCTCCTCATCTAGGACTTGAACCTAGGACCCCCTGATTAACAGTCAGGTGCTCTAACCAACTGAGCTAATGAGGAGTGCTGTTTCAATTGCGGTGCAAATGTAATATATTTTGAGAATATGAACCAAATTTTTTTAAAAAAAATTTATCAAAAGCCCGCCCTGCTGCTAAACTATAACATTCTGAGGCTTTTGTAGAATCCACGAACGTATATTGTCCATAACAATATCGGATCTTTTATCAATTGCCTCGCTGGTAGCATAGGCAATGTGGGGCAGCAAAATGGTGTTTGGTGCCTTAAGTAAAGGATGATCGGTCTCAATGGGTGGCTCATGCTCATATACATCGATAGCTGCGCCGGCTATTTGCCCTTGTTCAAGGGCTTGGCTCAATGCCAGGCAATCGACAATACTGCCACGGGCTGTGTTGATTAGTAAAGATGTTGGCTTCATCAGGCTTATCAGCCTACGGTTTACTAAACCAACCGTTTGCTGGGTTGCGGGTAGATGAAGCGATACAATATCGGATATACTAAATAGCTCATCAAGGTTAATAAATGAGACATCAGAACTTGGTTTTGGGGTGCGGGTGTGTACCACAACCCTGCAACCGTAAGCCAAAGCTAGTTGAGCTACCCGCTGACCTATAGCTCCAAATCCTACAATGCCAAAAGTTTTGCCGGCAAGTTCGCCCCCGAGGAAACCATTTCGGGTTCCACCATTTCGGGTTATTGCGTCCATTGGAACAACCTTTCGGAGCAGTGCTATGGCTAATGCTAGGGTTAACTCGGCTACGGCTGTGGTGCTATATCCGGCCGCATTGCATACAGCTATTGCATGCTCCTTGCAGTAATCGAGCGGAACATGGTCGACCCCGGTAAACGCCACCGAAATCAATTTAAGCGTGGGGCATGCCTGCAAGGTTTTAGCTGCAATGGGATGATTGGATAATACAAGCACATCGGCTCCTTGAATCCGCTGCTGTAAATCGGATTGCGAAACGGGAACTGTGTCGTAATAAACAACATCAAATCCGTGTTTTTGCATCTCCGCTTTAAAGTTCTCGGCTTTGAACTTATTGAGCCCTATGGGCTCAGCAAATACTATTCTTTTACTCATTGTTAAACTTTTTATCAATGCTATTGGTAATGAAGGCAAGCTATGTACTCATAAGGAACCGCCAGGGTACTTTCGACCAGTATGGCCCTGCATAGTCAATTCCAATGCGGGGTGTGGTGATGTAACTTGGCGAAACTCCGGTATCCTCAATCCAAATCCTACTTGATGTAACCAAATCCTCGCCATAAAACGATTTATCGATGGCAAGCAACCGCGTTAACTTACCAGGACCATCGGCACCGGTAACTCCCCTAACAAGCACAGCTTGGGGATTGTTCTCAACCGAGGTAACCACATTAAACATCCAGTACATCCCGTAGATAAGGTAAACGTAAACCAGCCCTCCCTGAGCAAACATTACCCTATTCCGCTCGGTTATGCCCCTGCTGGCATGGCAACCCAAATCGTCGGTTCCACGGTAGGCCTCAACTTCGGTAATGGTAACTCGAACCTCTTTGCCGCTATCGAACCTACGAACCAACGTTTTGCCCAGCAATGCCGGAGCCACCTCTATAACATCACGCTGGTAAAAATGGCTATTTAACCTCATTTTTATACCCCGAATTTGAACCGAAGTTATACCCAAAAATAAACAATGCACTGAACATCACCACAAACGATATACCGGTATGGGTAAGCATGGTGTCCTCAAAAAGCATTGAAATGACTACTATTAACCAAAAGTACTTAACCGGTAGAACCTGGAAATTGGGTGATTTAAAAAACGGAAGGGTTAACCAAAGCATAAAAATGATTAAACCGATCGCCCCTGCCGATGCCCAAACCGTTAGGTACTGGTTATGGGGCATGAAACGAAAGCTCTGGGGTAAATCAATCTTGTTTATATCGTAGAATTGGTTCATGGCAGCAGGTAAATCGCCGTAGCCAACTCCAAATAGTGGATTTGCTTTAATAACATGCCATGCAGCTTGGGCATACAGCAAACGGCGTAGAACCGAACCACCGCTTAAAGAACCGTTTTTTCGGTACCTATTAATCTCGTAAAAGAACTCGTAAAGCCTACTCTCGAGTCCGGTTGCTTTCCCTTTAAAAATCGTATTGGTATATCCCGCCTCAATTAAGGCAATATCAATGGAATCGAGTTTACTGATACCCAGTGAATCCTTGGTTAATGCTGCCGATGCCAAATATCGGATTAAGGTGGTTCTTAAGGGTTGACCCTTTTTATCGGTACCTTCATATGGTATATTGCTACGTTTAGACCATTCGCTTCTTAACTCCTGCTCGCAAATGTTGATATTTACAAGATATCCATTCTCTGTTTCTCTTGAAAGTATGTCGTGCTGGTATGGGTTACCGTTTACGGTTACTGCCCTTGGACTATTATCGGGAGTAAGCTTAACGGCGTTCATGCTATCGTACCTGTGGAGAACAAACGATAAGGTAACAAATACCAAGGTTAAAAATCCTGTGATTGTAATAAACCGCGCAATGGAGCCCAGACTTAAAAGATACCTAATAGCTATTAGGCAAACCAAAATTGATAGCATAAGAATGCCGGTAAAGGTGGTAAGGACAAGTAGGAAGAACAGAAACCAAGCCATCACAGCAACTGCAAGCCATCGCTCAAAGGGCCTGGCTACTAGCCGTTCGGCGAAATAATAAACCAGAAATGCAAGGGAAAGATTCACCATTAGTGCTAGCCGGATATGCGATATGAACGGCGAAACCTTTCGGATATCGACCAAATTGGCCGTGAAATAGCTATAGACCCCAATGATGGTTACCACCAGGGTGGAAAGAATAAACAGCGATACTATTCCTTTAAATTCCTTTCCGGTGAGTTTATCGGTGGCTGCAATTATTGGAGGAACAAGCAGAACAGGCAACCAAAGTCGAACGATTTCGAGGCCTAAATGGTGGTTCTCCGAAAGCAGACCGCTGAAAAGTATAGGGAAATACATTGCCACAAATACCCAAACCATGGGTTTTGCCTTTAAATGTTGAATCTTAAGGCTCCAGCCGCCGCTTAAAAGAAAGTTCACGGCCAAAATAATCATGCCAATGCTAACCCCAACTATTGAAGCAGGCAGGCTGCACAGCGTGATGGAAAGACCAATCAGGTAAACTATACGATGAAACCGCTCCCCAAACATTAACACCTCAAATTTTTACAAATATAGTGTTATTTGAGCGAAAGGGTAAAGGAAGGTGCTTTAGCCGTTAAAGGGAATCGAGCAACACCTCCTGTCATTCCAAGCAAATGCGAGGAATCTCATTATCAAGAGGACATAGAAGAAGCTAGAGGAAGTTAGAGGAAGTTAGAGGAAGTTAAAACGATAAATGTGAACCGTGAACCGTGAGCCGTGAGCCGTTAAACGTTAAACAAAATCGAACAATGAACAACTATATCTAGTCATTGAATGCGGTCATATACCGTTTTTAATAC
>LUYY01000105.1 GCA_001603415.1 Bacteroidales bacterium Bact_07
TTGAATTTTTTGTAAAATAATCCTAGCGAGAATGTTTCATTATTGCTGGGGTAAAGTTCCCATCTTAAATCAAAGTTCCATATATAGCAGTTTTTTATGTCGGGATTACCCACGAATTCGGCTTCCTCGTTAAAGTTGTAGAAGTAGAAAGGAGCAATTTCTCTAAACTCAGGTCTATTAATCGATAGACCTGATGCTAACCGGAGTAAGTTCTTCTCTGAAAAGTTATAGGTTAAATTAGCCGATGGGAAAATGTCAATGCTTTTATCGGTAGCTGTAATTGGCCTACCATACCTATCGTAACTATTTAACTCCTGGTTTGTCCATTCGGCTCGTACCCCACCGTAAATTGTGAGTTTGGGAGTTATTTTGCTGTTTAGTGCCACATAGCCAGAGTTGAGCATACTATTAACTCCATAAGAATCGGATTTTGATGTTGATTCTCTCAGTAGGAATCCATTGGGGCTGGTGTTAATGTTATCAAGGCTAAAAATTTGGTTAATGGGTAGCCATACCGATTCAGTGTACGATGCGTTTTTAGCAAAACCAAGGATACGGGCATCAAAGTTTCGGGTTTTAAACTCGCTGTAAATGCCTGTTTTAAGTGTTGGCTTCCAGTTCCCTAGTGTCAATTGCTGTTCGAAGTTTATGCCGGCATTAGCTATATGTTCCATTAGTTTCATGTATAACCTTCCTGCATCGCTCACCGATGGCGTTAACCCCACACTAGCAAAGTACTCATTATAGTGGGGAAGTAATGGCTCATCTTGGAGCGTTGTGCGGAGCTGCTTCAGATCAGGTTCATTTCGATACGAAAGAGCATAACCAACTATCCAGTCCAATTTTTTTTCGTTGTTTTCCATCCAGCGATGTTCGCCACCCAACTGGGTTGAGTATGTGATCCGGTTCATGAAGTTATCTTGATAGGAACGTATGGTATATCCCTCATATCCGCTGTAGCCGTTCCTTACTATTGTTTTGTTATTGGCAATTAGGTTGAATAGATTTCGAAACTCAATTTTACTTGATTTACCAGTATATAACGACCAGTTGTGAAGTAAGCCCACTTTCACATTATGGCTATAGGCGCTATCAATAAAATCAAAGTTAAGCGGTGGATTGGTTCCTGGTGTAAGCTGAACCTGGTAACCCTTATTCAGGATTGCATCGGTTCCGAATGTGTTGCTGTATGTTAGAGAAGTAATATTTCCCAAACGCTTATTGCCCTTTTGCCACTTTCTGCCAAATGCTATGTTTATTTTTTGGTCGGGGTAAGCCTTAACGCTTTGGGGTGCCCAGCTTGTATTTAACATTTTTCCGTACTCGGCAAGTTGCGAACCAGATAGCCCCTTTAAGGTTGATGGAAAACCATTGGGAAGATTTCGGGTATTATTATCATACCCTAACCAATCGGTTGGCGATTTTGTGATAAGTTTTACATTTTGATAGTTGGTGCTGGTGTTAAACCCCGTGGCATAGCCAATGCTAAAGAAGTTTTCATCGGGCATGTTCTTGGTATAAATCTTAATAAAGCCACCGGTAAAGTCGGCTGGGAGTTCAGGCGAAGGGCTTTTATAAATAACCATGTTATCAATCATGGCGCTGGGTATAACATCAAACGAGAAAGCTTTCTGGTCAGCTTCGCTCGATGGAGTAGATGCGTTATTGATCCATGCATTATTGTAGCGCTGGTTAAGTCCTCGTACCACCACAAACCTGTCGTCAATTATCGATACCCCGGGAACACGGCGAATAACTTCCGAAGCATCGCGGTCCTGTGAACGGGTTATCTGTTGTGCCGAGATGCCGCTTGCCACTGTTAAGCTTGCTTTAATGGTACTAATCATGGCTACCTCGGTATTGGTTTTCCGGGTTGCCGTTACGGTAACTCCCTCAATGGCTGTGGTAATCTCTTCGAGGTCAACCTTTACTACTGTACTCTTGTTAGGTACAACCTTAATATTTTGTAAAACAACAGGTTGGTACGAGATAAATGAAACCAATAAATTGTAAGTGCCTGGGTTAAGATTTGCTAGTATAAAACGACCATCAAAATCGGTAATGGTGCCAGTTGTGGTTCCCTCAATAATAACGTTTGCCCCAACAAGTGTTTCGTTCCGGGTTTTGTCGTAAACTACTCCTTCAATTGTTCCTTTTTGTGCTCTTGCCTCAAATACAATAAAAAATACTGCTAAAAGCACTAAAATCAAATTATTCCTTAAATTAACCATAAATTATTTCCAACTTTTTTGCCGCTACAAAGTAAGCCACTTTAAATGGCAAGAATTTTAAATAATTGTTACGGTTATATTAATCTAACCCTAAACCTATTTGCTTAAATATTAGCTTTAAGTTAACTTTATGCTGCAATTAGGCTCTATATATTTGTAGAATTAAAAAACTATAATAGGATGAATGTATCGCGATATAGAATTCTGGTAGTTGACGATGAACCCGATATAGTAGAGTTCCTCAGCTATAATTTAAACAAGGAAGGATTTCAGGTGCAAACAGCCATGAATGGGCGTGAGGCTATCGATAAGGCAATTACTTTCCGTCCACATCTTATCCTATTGGATGTAATGATGCCCGACATGGATGGCATTGAAACCTGCGAGCAACTTCGCAACCAACCACAAACCCAAAGCACTTTGATTGCATTCCTTACAGCACGTAGCGAGGATTACAGTCAGATTGCTGGTTTCGATGCCGGAGGCGACGATTATATTACCAAGCCCATAAAACCTAAGGTTCTGATAAGCCGTATAAAGGCTTTACTCAAGCGGAGTGGTAGTTTGATAGATGATGCTGACCAGCCCGTAACCATTCCCACCGAAGGAATCTATATTGATAAGGAGCGCTATTCAGTTTACGTGAATGGCCATGAGCTCTCACTTCCCAAAAAGGAGTTTGAGTTGCTTGCCTTGCTTTACAGCAAACCCCAAAAAGTATTTACCCGCGATGAGATTTACCAAGCCGTTTGGGGCGACGACATTGTGGTTGGCGATAGAACCATTGATGTCCATATTCGCAAGCTCCGCGAAAAACTTGGCGACGATTACATAAAAACGGTTAAGGGTGTTGGCTATAAGTTTACTTCATAATAAACGTAAGGGTTAACGTAAACCTTACATTTTAAAAAAATTGCTAATCTATGACAATTGCCAACTGGAAGCCTGAGTATAGCGTATCGGTTAAGAGTATTGATGAAGATCACCAGAAACTCTTCGATTTACTAAACCAACTTTTCGATGCCATGACCAAAGGGAAAGGAAAGACTATTATACCTGATATTATCAAGGAGTTGGAAAGTTATTCAGTTTATCACTTTAACCGCGAGGAGTTGTATTTTAAAGCAACCAATTACCCCGATAGTGTAAAGCATATTCAGGAACATCAATACTTTAAACAGAAAATTGCCGATCTAAAGAAAGATGTTGAGGCGAACAAAGGCATGGTTGCTCCTGATGTGCTTGGCTTTATGAGCGACTGGTTAAAAAATCACATAGCCATTTGCGATAAAGCTTACGAGGAACATTTTAAGAAATACGGTGTGGTTTAGTTTGGTTTTTAGTTAGATATTTAAAGAACGCTGATGACTCAGAGATGATTTTATCCTGAATGGAAAAAATCCATAAAATTTGAGTCATCAGCGTTCTTTTTTTAACCTTGATTTCACCAGTACTACTCAATATTATTGAGAATAAAATCGCGTTGTGCCTTAAGGATGTTTATGGTATGCAAAAGAAGGTTCTTAATCTCGTTGAGCAGACCTAAGTAAAGCACGCTATTTCGAGTTCCGGTTTCGCCTTGTTTAATCCGTTTAACCTGTTTCTTACGGATTTTATTTAAGTCTTCGAGAATATCCTGCTGTTTCTTTACAGCATCGGGCACACGGGTGTAATCGTTCTGCTTAATCATTTCCAGGATATCGTCGAAGAGGTCCGAAAGCTGGTTACTCAAACCCTTCAGCTCTGCTGCCTGTTCACGGGTTAAACCTTTATGTTGATTTTCGACATGTTGAAGGCTTGGTCGTGAAACAAACTCAAGCGAGTGGGCAAGCTCACGGAGGTAATCAATAACCTGAACGTAGTAATGACCTGTTTCAATGGAATCGGCTTCGAGCTGCTTAAGCACCGAGTAAACGTTATACTTCATTTTTTTGGCTTCCATATTCAATGCTTCCACCTCATCGTTTACCTCTTTGAGCAGCCGTCGGTTCTCGGTTGTTAGCCCATCAATGGTTCTATTGTAAACCTTAATTGATTGCTTCAAGTACTTGCGGAGTTCATTGGTGCAGCGGTTCACAATGCTTACTTCATCAATGGCTTCCTCTTCAACCAGCGATAGTGATTTCTTTCTATGCAGTAGATTTGATTTTATTATAAGTCCAACAGCAATTACAATGAGAATGAAAAGTGCAGGCGCTTTTCCAAAATAAAGCGCAGTGGCTATACCAAAGGCTAATGAAAAGGTTATAAATGCTGTGAAAAACCACCCGGCAATAACGGTAATAACGCCTGTAATGCGGTAAACAGCACTTTCACGGCCCCATGCCTTATCGCTAAGCGATGTTCCCATGGCAACCATAAAGGTTACATAGGTGGTTGACAGTGGAAGTTTAAGGGCGGTTGCAGAGCTAATAAGAATACTTGCCATTACCAGGTTAACCGAAGCACGGACCAAGTCGAACGATGGTGCTTCCTTCGGGTTGGAGTATTTTGGTGCCTTGCTCGTATCGAATTGTTTTGCCACAAATTTCCGAACAAATCGGGGAGTAATCTTATCAACTCGTTCGGCAAAACGTCGGGTAATTCTTACAATGGTTCTCGAAAACTGTGTGCTGCCAAATCGCTCTACTCCGCTGTCCTGACGGGCAAGACCTACTTCGGTATCGGTAACCGTTCTTGCCTTACGCGATGTCCAAAGGGTTATTACCATGATTAACCCGGCAATGAAGAGGTAGATGAAGTTTGTGGATACTTCACCAGCTAACTCAGTCATTCTAAGTGCATCGGGAGAAATATTTGGATTTGCAACATGAATTTGATAGGCTTTAAGGCCTGCCATTGAAACACCAATGAAGTTAACCAGGTCGTTTCCGGCAAACGATAAGGCAAGGGCAAATGTGCCCATAAGCACAATAAATCGAAGCACGTTGAATTTGAAAAGGCTCACAAATACTTGGAAAATCATGGTCCAAGCCACAAAACTGTATAACAGTATGCTAAAAGTGTGCTCGGATATGTAGTTAATTGAATCTTTTGAAATGAGAGGGGTGTCCTTTACCCCTTTCATAACTATGAAATACGTAATGGCTGTCATGGCAATACCGCCCCAAATGCCACCAACGAATTTCAAACTTTTTTGATAGTTAAAGCTAAAAAGCAAGCGGGCTATGTACTGAACAACCATACCCACAATAAATGCTACAATCACTGAACTCAATATACCTGAAATAATAGCCAGCGCTTTCCCGCTATTTATATAGTTTCCCAGGTTAGCAATGGTTTCACCTTGGGTGTTCATTATTTTGAAAATGGAAACGGCAACTGCCGATCCTAAAAGTTCAAATACCAGCGATACGGTGGTTGAGGTAGGTAAACCAAAGGTGTTAAAAAAGTCAAGTACAATAACATCGGTTATCATTACGGCAAGGAAGATGACCATTATCTCCGAGAAGTAGAAGTTTTCTGGGCGGAACACACCCTTTCGGGCTACTTCCATCATGCCGCTTGAGAATAGTGAACCCACCAATACACCGGCCGAAGCAACTAAAAGTATCCAGTGTCGTTGTGCAACCTTTGAGCCTATGGCTGAGTTAAGAAAGTTAACGGCATCGTTTGCTACGCCTACCATTAAGTCCGATATGGCAAGCAGGAATAAAATGCCTACAATAAACAAGTAATATGTTTCCATGGTTTTTTATTTTGCCTGGCAAAAATACCCTTTCAGGGATTAAATTTAGCAAAAAACATCTTTACCTTTGTATTAACCCAATGTTAAGTTAATGTTAAGAAATTTATAAAGCACAGTAAATCAAATTGATTTTCTTTTTCTAAACGATACAGGAACAATATCACCATTGCTCATGGTAATTCGCGACTCAGGGAAACGCGAAATCTTTTCGATATGCTGTTGGTTTACCAGGTGCGATTGGTGACAACGCAAGAACCCGCACTCGTTAAGCATTTCGTCGAACTCCTTAAGGGTTCGGGTTACCTTAATTTTATTACCATCAACCAGGTAGAAAATGGTAGCATTGTTGTCGGATTCACAACGAACAATCTCAGTAGTATTAACTATGTATGTTCCATCGGAATTCCTGAGGGCAAGCAGTTTATCTTTTTTACCGATATTCCGAGTATTTTCAATTAATGCGTTGAGCCGCTCCTGTTGCTTATCGTTCAATGCTTGTGCCAGGGCAATATCCACTGCTTTAACAAGGTCGTCGGGGTCAACAGGTTTGAGTAGGTAGTCAACAGCGCTGAACTTAAAGGCTTTAACAGCATACTCCTGGTAAGCCGACACAATTATTACCTTAAAGGGTAGGGTATCGAACATTTTCAGAAGTTCAAACCCATGCCCGTCGGTTAGCTGCATGTCGAGGAATACAATATCGGGGCTTTGCAATTTTATTATATCGTATGCGCTTTTTATACTTTCGGCTTTACCAATAACAGCAATTGAAGGGCAGTAAACATCAAGCATTCGGGATAGCGTTTCCCTGGCATGAACTTCATCGTCAACTATAACTGCTTTTACCATTACTTTAAGGGAATTACTATTTGCGCAATTGTTCCCGAAACGTTACTATTTAGTATCGATTTATCAGTAATATTTAGCTTTATCCCCGAATTGCCTAACCTTTTGAGGTTTTTGATGCGTTCCTTGGTTATTTCGGTGGCTAAAGACCTGTGCTGTTTACCGTTTTTAATTTGCACTTCACGCGATTTCTCAATGCCTATTCCGTTATCTTCCACTTCAATCACCAGGTGGTTTGGCTTTGTATGGGTATAGCGAATTTCAATTTTCCCCGGCCACTCGATTCCGTTTAATCCATGCTCAATGGCGTTTTCAATGAGAGGTTGCGCAAGCATTGGTGGGATAAGAGTAGTATCGGGGTCAATACGTTCATCAACCGTTATGGTATAATCGAACCGGCCCTCAAATCGGAGTTTTTGCAAATCGAGGTATAGTTTTAGGGTTGAAATTTCCCGCTCGATGCTGCAGAGCTCAGCACGTGAATTTTCCAGAATAAGCCGGGTAAGCTTTGCAAAGTTTGCAAGATACTTGCTGGCGGTGTGGGGCTCGTTGCGGAAAATATAGCTTTGAATGGCTGTAAGCGAGTTGAAGACAAAGTGTGGGTTCATTTGCGATAGTAAAACCTGTTGCTCGTAACGTAAAATACGTTTTTTTAAATTTTTCCTATTGATAATTAGATAGATAATAGCAATGGCAAACACAATGGAGTGAATGATGAGCAGGGT
>LUYY01000106.1 GCA_001603415.1 Bacteroidales bacterium Bact_07
ATTTACCCCGATGTTATTAACAAGTTATTAACAATCGCTTTGGGTAAATGGTAACTGCAAAAATAGAAATTCTTTTATCAATCAAAAACCATTTTGTGTCAAGTGAATGAATTTTAACAGAATGGTTATATTTGCATCGGATTCGATGGCTTAAATTTTTGTAATAATTTGGAAACAAGTTGGTTTGTAGTGGTGAACCCACGTGCGGGCGGGGGAAAATCGGTTATCGATTGGCCTGTCATTAGTCGTTTTCTTAACAAGTACGATATCCGCTATTCCCATGCCTTTACGGAGTATAAATATCACGCTGTTGAGCTTACCGTGCAGGCAATTGGGAAGGGGTATAAAAACATAATTGCCGTGGGGGGCGATGGTACCCTAAACGAGGTGGTCAATGGAATTTTTATACAAAAGGCTGTAAGTCCAAGCGAAATAACGGTTGGGGTAATAGGTGTTGGAACTGGTAATGATTGGTTCCGTATGTATGAGATTCCTCATAACTACGAGGAGTGCATAAGGGCCATCAAAAACAAAAGGGTTTTTAAGCAAGATGTTGGTGTTGCCGAATACTACGAATCGAGCGTTAGGCACAAGCGATACTTTATAAACGCCGCTGGCGTTGGTTTCGATGCCGAGGTGGCCCGTCGAACCAACAGGTTAAAGGATTTAGGTAAGCGGGGTGCGCTTCTCTACATTTTAAGCCTGATTAAAGCACTAATCCGGTACCGCTCATCTCGTATAAATGTTAAGGTTGATGGACATCACATACAGGATAGGGTGTTTAGCCTCACCGTAGGTATTTGTAGGTATAATGGAGCAGGTATGATGCAGGTGCCTTTTGCACTCTCCGACGACGGGCTGTTTGACCTTACCATCATTAAACGTATTAGCAAGCTGAATGTAATTGCTAATCTTCCGCGACTTTACAATGGAACTATTCTTAAACATTCCCGTGTGGTTGGTATAAGGGGCCGTAGCATTGAGATTATGAGCATCCCTGCCGTTGGCCTTGAGGTTGATGGCGAATCGCTTGGCGAAACTCCCCTTAAATTTTCAATACTGCAACAAGCTATTTCGGTAATTGTTGGCGAGCAGTTTAATCAGTCAAAACTAACGGCTAAAAAACATCCCGAATTGTTTGAGGTTAATAAGCATTAGGCAATAATTTGTTCAGTAAATCCGTTAACCTTAATCTATTAAGTTCGGCAAAATTGCTTTTTGCTATTATTGATTGGAGTTATATTTGAATTTGATTTTTTACGTTCTTAACGCTTACCAATGCGAAGCATTTCAGCACTTTTGCTTTGTTTTCTATTTACCGGTTTTGCTCTTGGGCAAAACGGGGGTTTTTCCACTTACCAGTTTTTGAACCTTCCATACTCATCGAGGGTGGCTGCCTTTGGCGGCAAAATGGCTGCATCCGATGTTGCTGATATCTCCCTGACTTTACAGAACCCTGCCATGCTCGATTCTTCGCTGAGCAATGCTATGAATTTATTTTATACAAGTTATTACGCCAAAATTAATTTTGCCTCGGTGTCGTATGCGCTGAAGCTAAATTCTAAGGGCATGCTTGGCATTTCGGTATTTGGAATTAACTACGGTCAATTCGACCAAGCTGATGAATCGGGGGTTATTTCGGGTACCTTTGGCGGGAGCGACTTTGCTCTGGCTGTAACCTACAGCTACCGCATCGACTCCTGTTTTAGCGTGGGCGTGAGCTTTAAACCCATCTACTCGCACCTGGAGCGTTACTCATCGTTGGGTTTGGCTTCCGATATAGGGGCGCATTACCTGTCAAAGAATGCACTTTTTGCAGCAGGGGTTACCCTT
The DNA here is from genome assembly GCA_001603415.1 of Bacteroidales bacterium Bact_07. Taxonomy (GTDB): domain Bacteria; phylum Bacteroidota; class Bacteroidia; order Bacteroidales; family Tenuifilaceae; genus Tenuifilum. Next base: position 1,834 of record LUYY01000106.1, read on the forward strand.
AGGAACATGGGTACGATGGTTAAACCCTACACTGCCGATACATACGAAAGGTTACCGTTTGAGGTGGTTGCAGGCATAAGCAAAAAGTTGGCGCATGCGCCATTTAGGTTTATTGCCACCATGCAGCACTTAGAACGGTACGATTTATACTATAGTGCACCTGTTAATAACATCAATGTTCTTGGCGATGAAGGTAAATCGTCACCAAATTTGGCCGAGCGGGTAGGGCGAGAGTTGGTAAGCCATTTGATAGCCGGAGTTGAATTTGTTCCGGTTAAAGGCTTTGCGCTTCGCTTAGGCTATAACTACAGGCGTCGCAATGAGCTGAAGGTACAGGAAAGGGTTTCAACGGTAGGGTTTAGCTGGGGTGTAAACCTTAGGATTAAAAGGTTTGATGTGAGCTACAGTCGTGCAACCTACCATTTATCTGGTTCCACCAATCATTTTTCCATTACTTCCAACATTCAGAGCTGGCTTTAAAAGCCCAAACAAGTTTAGTTTTTTACTACCTTAGCGGTTTCAAAAAATCAATCTTTTAGTAATGGATAGAAAGATAGTTATAGCTATTGATGGGTTTTCGTCGTGTGGGAAAAGCACATTTGCCAAAGCCATTGCAAAACGCTTAGGTTACCTTTACATTGATAGTGGTGCAATGTATCGTGCCGTTACGCTGGAGTTGCTCCGCCGAGGGCTTATTAAAGATGGGGTGGTTGATACCTCAACTCTCGATAGCATTTTAAAGGAGATAAATATCGGTTTTTCCTACGATTCATCAAGGAATGGTTATGTTACTACACTGAATGGCGAGGTGGTAGAGGACGAGATTCGCAGCACACAGGTGGCCAACCACGTAAGTTTGGTTGCAGCCATACCGGCTGTGCGGACACGCTTGGTTGAACTGCAAAGGGAACTTGGCAAACAAAAGGGCATAGTAATGGATGGTCGCGATATTGGAACCGTTGTATTCCCTAATGCTGAGCTAAAAATATTCATGACCGCCAACCCTATTGTTCGCGCGCAACGCAGACTAAAAGAGCTGCTGGGAAAGGGCTTAAATGTAACATTGGACGAAGTGCTTAAAAATATTGAGGAGCGCGATTATATCGATCAAAACCGCGATGTGGCACCCCTTCGCCAAGCCGATGATGCGCTTGTTCTCGATAACACCAACATGACCGTTGATGAACAAATGGAATGGGTTGAGGACATGGTTAAACGGCTTACCACTTAAACCATATTTGGAGTTAACTGTTTAGGACTGTAAGATTTGTTTGCAATGATTATTGAGATTGATCCTAACGCCGGTTTCTGTTTTGGAGTGGTGAATGCCATCAAAACGGCCGAAGAGAATTTGACCAAAGGAACGGAAATCAATTGCCTTGGCGAGATAGTCCACAACGAGATGGAGAACGATCGCCTTAAAGAACTTGGCATGAAAACCGTGAAGCACGATCAGTTTCCCGATTTAGCAGGCAAGAATGTGTTGATTCGCGCCCATGGCGAGCCCCCTTCGACCTATGAACTTGCAAAGAAATATAACATCAACCTTATAGATGCTACCTGCCCTGTGGTTCTTAAGCTTCAGGATCGTGTTCGCAAGGCGTGGGAACGACTGCAGCCTCTTGGTGGCACGGTAGTTATTTATGGGAAAAAGGGACATGCCGAGGTTATTGGCCTTTGTGGCCAAACCAACAATCAGGCTGTGGTAGTTCAGGAATTAACTGACCTTGACGGGATTGATTTCAGTAAACCTATCGAAATTTTCTCACAAACCACCAAGGAACCCGAGCATTACAGAATGATAGTTGATGAAATCAGACGTCGAATGGCAATGCTCACCCCGCAAGCTGAAACTCTGCTTAAGGTAAATAACACCATTTGCGGTCAGGTGTCGAACCGAAAGCCCCATATTAAGGCTTTTGCCCAAAAACACGATGTGATGATTTTTGTTAGCGGCACCAATAGCTCAAATGGGAAGATGCTTTTTGATGCCTGCATGGAAGCAAATCCTTATAGCCACCTGGTGACAAGCCCCAAGGATTTAAAGGCGGAATGGTTTAATAGCCATCAAAGCGTGGGAATCAGCGGAGCCACATCAACCCCACTATGGTTGATGCAGGAGGTTGCAAGTGCCATTCAATCTATGGTTAAAGGGTAAAGGGTAAAGAAAAGGATAGAGGATAAAGAATAAAGAATGCCTAGTCCTGAAATAAGTCTACGGGTTAATTAATAAATTTAAGTGATACATTGAAAACATCATCAGGGTTTATAGGGCTGGACAATAAATGATTTCTGCGGAAAATCTATATTTCGGTTTTAATCAGTCAACATTTCCTTAATTTCTTTAGAAAGGCAGAAAATATGTTTTAAAAAATTCGAATATTTGGATTAAGTATCTAAAAAGTTACTGAGTATATAGTATAACCAAAAAAACGATACTATTTTTACCGACCAAAACCATAACTAAACACAAACAATATGAATTTGAAGCTACGACTTACCCTAATGAATTTCTTGCAGTTTTTTATTTGGGGTTCATGGTTGCTTACCATAGGGGCTTACTGGTTTCAAACCAAGAATTGGAGCGGAACAGAGTTTGGTGCTATCTTTTCAACCATGGGATTGGCCTCACTGTTCATGCCTGCCATAGCAGGGATCATTGCTGACCGATGGATTAATGCCGAGAGGCTTTACGGTATTTTCCATATTCTTGGCGGGGTTATGCTCTTCATGGTTCCAATGGTCAATAACCCCACAACAATGTTTTGGGTAATGCTTGTTAACATGATGTTCTACATGCCAACCATTGCCCTTTCAATTACAGTTGCATACTCATCAATGAAAAGCAGTGGGATGGATATTATTAAGGAATACCCTCCAATAAGGGTATGGGGTACCATTGGTTTCATTGTGGCGCTTTGGTTTATCAGCTTAATGGGTTTTGAAAAGTCATCAACCCAGTTTTACGTGGCTTCGTTGGCTTCGTTTATTTTGGGTTTATATGCCTTTACCCTGCCGCAGTGTCCACCCTTGGCTCGTGGGCATAAAAAATCGTTGGTCGATGAGCTGGGCCTAAACGCCTTTAAACTTTTCAAGAGCACCAAAATGGCAATTTTCTTCGTTTTTGCCATGTTGCTTGGAGCCTCGCTGCAATTAACCAACGCCTACGGCGATACTTTCCTTCACGATTTTGCCAAGTTGCCCGAGTTCGCCGATCGTTTAGCGGTAAAGTATCCTGCCATCATCATGTCCATCTCGCAGATATCGGAAACGCTATTCATTTTAACCATACCTTTCTTCCTTAAGCGTTTTGGAATAAAGAAGGTGATGCTTATGAGCATGGTTGCCTGGGTGCTTCGCTTTGGCCTATTTGCAGTTGGCAATCCTGGCCCTGGCTTGTGGATGATTATCCTTTCGTGCATCATCTATGGCATGGCTTTCGATTTCTTCAACATATCAGGATCGTTGTTTGTTGAAACCCAAAGTGAACCATCCATTAGGGCAAGCGCCCAAGGTTTATTTATGATGATGACCAATGGCTTTGGAGCTTTCCTTGGCAGCAGCATTAGCGGCATCATCATTGATAAGTTCTTTAAAATTCCCAATGCACCTGAAGGTGCAATACAGTTTGACTGGACAGGTATTTGGATAACTTTTGCAGCCTACTCGCTTGTGGTTGCCGTGTTATTTGCTTTCCTGTTCAGGCATAAGCATAACCCCGCGGAGGTTACTACTGTATCGCACTAATTCACAATACAAACATAAAAGGCCACGGGGTTTTCCTCATGGCCTTTTTTATTATGCTCTTACTTCTTTTCTCTTCGTTTTATTTCGTCCCGAATTTTTGTTGCCTTTTCGTACTCCTCGTTTTTAATGGCTTCGTCGAGTAAATCTTTTAGTTCTTCTGCCGACATTCGCATGAGGTTTTGGGTAAAAGAATCGGCAGGCTCAGGGGTTTCGTTTTCCTCCTCCTCATGAGTTTCGGGTGAATTGTAATCCTCTACATCTAAGGTTATACCGGCCTTTTCAATAATTTCATCGGTAGTGTAAATGGGGCAGTTAAACCTAAGCGCTAAGGCAACAGCATCGGAAGTTCGCGAATCAATAAAGAGTTCCTTTTTACCATTCTCGCAATGCAGCTTTGAGAAGAATACCCCATCTTCCAGCTTATAGATTTGAACATCAATGAGATCGATGCCAAAAGCACGGGCGAAATTAAGGAAAAGATCGTGGGTAAGCGGACGGGGTGGCGTAAGCCCTTCGAGCTGAATGGCAATGGCTTGGGCCTCATATCCACCAATAATAATGGGAATGCGTCGGTTTCCGTTCTCCTCGCTCAGTACCAGAGCGTATGCTCCCGATTGGGTTTGGCTGTAGGATATCCCTAATACGGTTAACTTGATTTTGCCCATTTGAAGAAAATTTCGGTATAAAGGTAAATCGGGTTACAAATTAAAGCAAATATATCATTTATTCACCATCCAAAATAATTTTTTGAGTTGATAATTCAATGTTGGTTAGTTAACAAAAACAAGCGTTCCTTTTGTCATCCTGAAATCTTTGAAGGATTTTTCTGAAAAAAGCCATAAT